>JANOXS010000043.1:0-9319 GCA_031418535.1 Hyphomicrobiales bacterium
CGGCTTCTACAACACCCGCCGCAAACATTCAGCCATAGGAGGCTCATCACCCGTCAAGTTCGAACGATTAGCCGCGAACTTCGTTCGGCGGTTATCAGCCTAAATGAGAACAGGATGCGGAATTAATTGGGGACAAGTCCACTTTTCACTCTCAAAAGTTAGTATTTTAAACGCAACTACCTCAAATCCGGCGCAGTTGCTTCCTTCACAAGTGCCACAAGCGTATCAGCGACGCTAGCCACCTTCTGATCCTGCGAACCCAAGCGCCGCACCGAGACCGTCTTCTCTTCCATCTCACGTTTACCCACGGCCAAGATTACCGGCACCTTCGCCAAGCTGTGTTCACGCACTTTGTAGTTGATCTTTTCATTGCGCAAATCGGCATCCGCCCGCAGGCCAGCAGCACGCAACAACCCGCGCACTTCAACGGCATATTCATCGGCTTCAGACGTAATAGGTGCCACCATCACTTGTAACGGTGCCATCCACAATGGGAAATGGCCTGCAAAGTTCTCAATCAAAATCCCTAAGAACCGTTCCATTGATCCGCAAATGGCGCGGTGGATCATTACCGGCACATGCTTCTCGCCATCGGCCCCAATATAAAATGCTCCAAAGCGTTCCGGCAGATTAAAATCCACCTGCGTGGTGCCGCATTGCCAATCACGGCCAATGGCATCGCGCAATACATATTCAAACTTGGGGCCATAGAAAGCGCCCTCGCCCGGATTGATTGCGGTTTTGATTTTGCCTCCAGAGGCTTCGGCAATTTGCACCAGAACCTTCTGCATAATATCTTCAGCGCGGTCCCAATCCGCATCCGTGCCCACCCGCTTTTCGGGGCGCGTTGAAAGCTTCACCACAATTTGCTCGAAACCAAAATCTTTGTACGTGGATAGGATCAAATCATTGATCTTCAAACACTCATCGGCCATTTGTTCGGGCGTGCAGAAAATATGGGCGTCATCCTGCGTGAAGCCGCGCACGCGCATCAAGCCGTGCAAAGCTCCCGATGGTTCATAGCGATGCACCAAACCAAATTCAGCAAGGCGCATGGGCAATTCGCGGTAGCTGCGCAAACCATGCTTAAAGAGTTGCACATGGCCAGGGCAGTTCATCGGCTTCAGCGCGAACACTTGCTCATCTTCCGTGTGTTCACCTGCCGATGTGGCGGCAAACATACCTTCACGATACCATTCCCAGTGGCCCGATGTTTCCCACAAACTTTTATCCAGAAGCTGCGGTGCATTCACCTCTTGGTAATCCAGCTTACTCAAGCGACGGCGCATATAAGCGATCAACTGCTGGAACATCGTCCAACCCTTCGCGTGCCAGAAGACAACGCCGGGGCCTTCTTCTTGGAAATGGAATAAATCCATTTCGCGGCCCAGTTTACGGTGGTCGCGTTTTTCAGCCTCTTCCAAAGCCGTCACATAATTTTGCAAATCTTTATCATTGGCCCACGCCGTGCCGTAAATGCGCGTGAGCATGGGCTTTGTGGAATCGCCGCGCCAATAAGCGCCCGCCACTTTCATCAGCTTGAACGCTGTGCCAATCTTGCCCGTAGAAGTCATATGCGGCCCACGGCACATATCCACCCAGCCACCTTGATCGTAGAATTTAATATCTTCATTGCCAGGGATCGAATCCACCAACTCCACTTTGAAGCCCTCGCCCTTGGCAGCAAAAAACGCCTTGGCTTCTTCGCGTGTTTTTACCGATTTTGTAAACGGTTTGTCGCGCTGAATAATTTCACGCATCTTTTTTTCAATTGGCGCAAAGTCAGCTTGCGAAAAAGGTTCATTGCGGAAAAAGTCATAATAGAAACCATTTTCAATCACCGGCCCGATGGTCACCTGCGTGCCCGGGTGCAATTCTTGCACGGCTTCAGCCAACACATGCGCCGCGTCATGGCGGATCAATTCCAGCGCGCGCTCATCATCACGCGTGACGATTTGCAACGTGGCATCCGCCATAATCGGATCAGCCAGATCAACCAGCACACCATTGACAATGGCGGCCACGGCTTTTTTCTCGAGTGATTTTGCGATGGATGCGGCCACTTGGCCCGCACTTTGCCCTGCTTCCACTTCGCGCTTGGCGCCATCAGGGAATGTCAAAGTAATCATTTCAGTCTCCTCTTGCTCACTTCCGCAAACTAAGGCGGATAAGCCAATTCATCGATCGAAATCCACAAATGCCGTGCATTTTCGTGTTGGTCAAGCTGTTAAGATTTTGATCATTTTTTGATAACCCGGCATTAACCTTAATACTTCATGTTCAACCCATCGTCAGTGTTAACAGTATGTGGGTATCATCGTTATGAAAAAGCATCTCTTCCTCCTCGCCTTTGCAGCATCGGCATTCCTGCCAGCAGCAACCGCATTAGCAGCAGATATGGATCTACCGCCTCCACCTCCTCCGGTTGAAGAACTGCGTCCAGCAAATTATGATTGGACCGGTGGCTATGTTGGCGGCTGGGCCGGATCTGCTTGCATCGATGGCAGCATCACCGACAATACAAACGTGGCACCATTGCCAAGCTACTTCAAAAACGCTGGTTGCGGTTTTAAAGGCGGCGTAGTTGCAGGTTACAATCATCAAATTGAAGACATCGTATTCGGCGTTGAAGGCGATTGGGGCATGAGCAATGCCATCGTCAACAATGATGAAGTGGGTGCAAAATATACATTCGCTTTAGATAGCATTGCTACATTGCGTGGACGTGTAGGTTTTGCGCTGGACGACACATTGTTGTTCCTCACAGCCGGTGGCGCTTGGGCGCAAGGCGATTTGAACAGCACAGCCGGTGGACCCGCAATCCACTTGAATCAAAACCATTATGGCTGGACAGTGGGCGGCGGCATGGAACACGCCGTCAGCGATCAACTGCGCATTCGCTTTGATTATCTCTACACCCAATTGTCGGACGGCAAATACAGCTCGCCTTGCGGCACATGTAATATCGACATGAAATGGGGCCACGAACACGAAGCCCGCGCCGCTTTGCTCTGGGCGTTCTAAATTAAATTCAATTTCTCAAAAGGCCGAAGATCATGTCTTCGGCCTTTTTTTATGGGGTGCAGTCAAACTTATTTAAGCGTATCAATATCAAACAGCGGCAATGTTGTAACGCTTGCTGCGTTCCATTCAATGTCGCAAGTTTTAAGTGCCACAAGCCCTTTATCAAGCAGATATCCGTCTTCACCAATGGCCTGATTTGAAGTGAACTCAGTGACATATTCAATCATGCCAGGAACTAAACCTAGGTGCGCTTTTTTCATATAGAAATAGAGAATGCGCGAACCCTTATAGTTGCCATTCGCAATCGACTCATAGGTTGGTTGATCGCCATCAATCGATGCAGCTTTGATTTTAGAACTATTTTCTTCCAGAAAAGAAAAACCAAAAATGCCGAAAGCTTTGGGGTTTGCAACTATTTTCTGAATGATCAGATTGTCGTTTTCGCCCGCTTCAACGTAGGCGCCATCCGTGCGAACTGTTTTCCATATTGCATCAAATGCATTCACATCAGAAGCTTCGAGCGCCGTCATGGATTCAAACTCTTGTGCACCTTTTTTCAGATAGAGTTCAGCAAAACTATCCCGTGTTCCTGAAGTTGGCGGAGGACCAAGCACTTCAATTTTTTCAGCCGGAAGTGTTGGATCAATTTCATTCCACATCTTGTAGGGGTTATCGATAAGTTTGCCATCTTTGTCGGGAACCTGCTTTGCAAGCGCCATAAACATCTGTTTGCGCGTGATGTTGACATCAGGAGCGCCAACTGCGCTGGCAATTGTCAGTCCATCAAAGCCAACTTTGAATTCCACAACTTCATCCACGCCATTCTTTACGCAAATATCAAACTCAGCGCGCTTCATTCTGCGCGAAGCATTGACAAAGTCTGGCGTGTCTTCGCCCACTCCAGAGCAAAACAATTTTACACCGCCACCAGTTCCAGTTGACTCAACAACGGGAGTTTTCATGCCAGTCGACTTGGCAAATGCTTCAGCAACGACAGTCGAAAATGGATAAACGGTAGATGATCCCACGATACGGATTTGGTCGCGGGCAAATGATGGCGAAACTATAAGTGCGTAGATCGATGCAGTAAGAAGCATGCGTTTCATGGTCTTATTTCCTTATAAGATGACTGAATTGTTAGTCTCTGCGAAGCCTGCATAATTGCACTGCAGGCTTCGCGACTCGATTTTTGAATTCAAAAAATTAGAATGAGTACCGCGTGACGACGGCACCAGTATAACCGTCGTTCGTTGTTGCAGCAGGCTTGCCATCATCTAACCAGTCAGCTTCCAAACCAATGGTCATATAAGCCAGAGGTGCATAATAAATGCCGCCTGTAATCACGCGTTCTGTGCGGTTATCCGCTGCTGTTGGGGAGTTGGTGATTTTCTTCCAACCAGCACCAATTCCAGCATTAATATCGTCGGTAAGTGTGAAACCTAACGAACCCGACACGTTCACCATCTTGGCGGCGTTGTGAAGTTCACCTGTTTGGGCTGCAAGACTGATAGCGACCCCTGGAACAAAATTGAGTTCAGTGCCAGCACCTGCCAACCACTTCACACCAGTTTGGTCTTTAAGCAAAAGCATATCGGCATCATCTTCACCCCAATAACCGCCTGCCACTTCCAGATTGATCATTTCCGAAGTGAAGTTCCCCTTGGCACTCACGCCCACGGCATCGTCATCATAACCAGCAGGCTTCGAAGCGATGGTAGAATCAGTGACGCCGCGCGTTGCATCATGCAGGCGAACGTTGAGGCTAACTGGGCCGCTATTATAGCCAAGTCCCAAGAAGCCGTTGTAGGAATCTCTGTCAAAAAAGCCGTTGCCGGCATTTTCAGACCGCACACGACGGTTGCCAACAGTCCATATTCTGCGAGTATTTTTGTCAATGCCATTTTCAAGGCGACCAGCATTGCTTCGGCCCATTTCCAATTTCATAGTGTTGGAAAACTGCCAGAAACCAATTAGGCCGTCATCCCGAAGCGACGGTGTGGCTGCGTTGGCAAGGCTTTCGGCAAAGTCCCATTTCGATTGAATAGTTACACCCACTTCACCAAGTGAAGATTGCACGGAGCCTTTTACGTTGATGCCGCCTTCAACATCATAGTCGCTGCTGGCATCTTTAGGAGCCAAAGAACCTGCTGGTGGTGTGTCAGTAATTTGGCTGTAGATGTAGCCAGCCTTAATATAGCCTGAAGTCTTCACTTCGATGAAAGGTTCCTCAACGGCATCACCTGCTGCAACATCGGCGGGTGCTGTGTCTGCTGTTGGGTGAATTTTGAAACCCATTGGAATTTGGAGTGCCGACTGAGAAACACTATCGCGATGACTGAGGTTCGCCAACACCGATTTAAGGTCAGCAAGTGCGTCAGCGTTTGCGGCTGTTGAAACAACAGTCAAAGCTGCAGTTGCGAGGAAAGTCGTCTTAATTATCTTAATCATCTTGTTTAATTCCCAAAACAAAGGTTGAGTTTGAGACCCCCCGTCCCTTCAATCGAATAGGTGGTACTGCGCAATTTGTTGCGTTCCGCTTCATCGCCACCAATTTTAACAAATCATTAACAATTGGATGACGGTGGCCCCCGTCACATCAATTTTCCAAATGCAGTGTGGAAAACGTGAAGAGCATTTTGACCGTCGTTAAAGTGTCACAAGCCCGTAACACAGCTCTGCAATTACGGCCTGCGCTGCACCAGATGTAGGGCTGGCTCAAACAAATTTATTGGAGAAACTAAAAATGAAGATTCAAAATATTGCGCTTGCCGCACTCTGCCTCGTGTCATTGTCACAAGTTGCTCAAGCAGGCTGCGTCATTCATTACAACCGCACAGCATGCGCTGGCCAAGAAGCAGTGTCTTACTCAAAGTGCAACGGCACTAAAGAATGCGACAAGGAAGACTCTGCTGCTGTTTCGCTCAAAGCTTGCGAACAGGCCGCTGCCGCAGCATGTGCTAACACACGACTCACCATCACCAAGTCCAAGGTCATAACAGCCACATTTAATGGCAAAGCCCTTCGTGGCGGATCAAACTTCTGTGCGTCAAACCGTCCAGACTTCAATCAATGCGCAAAATAAATTTTAGTCTATTCAGATAAAATGAGGCCGAAGACCAGTTCTTCGGCCTTTTTCATTTATGATCATGCAAATGTTCGGGCACCGGATCAAACCCGTCGCCGCCCCATGGGTGGCAACGCGCAATGCGGCGCAGCGCCAATTTTCCACCGCGCCATGCGCCATGTTTTTCAATCGCAAGTGTCGCATATTCCGAGCAAGTCGGCAAAAATCGGCACCCTCGCCCCATGAACGACGATAGTGTAAGTTGATAAATCCGAATTAAAATCAGCAGCACAGTTTTCATAAGGCCAACATAGTGAGTTCTTCGCGCAAACCCAACATACTCTTTGTAATGGCAGATCAATTGGCCGCGCAATTTTTGGAACCTTACGGCCACAAGCTGGTGCAAACGCCAAACCTCAGCCGCTTGGCGCGCGAAGGTGTGGTGTTTGAGAATTGTTATTCGACCAGTCCGCTTTGCGCTCCCGCAAGAGCCACAATCATGAATGGCCTACTACCCTCGCGTACGGGTGTTTATGACAATGCCGCTGAGTTTCCGTCGGCCATTCCCACATGGGCACATTATCTCCGTTTGGCAGGTTATCAAACCTGCCTCTCCGGCAAAATGCATTTCGTCGGCCCCGACCAATTGCACGGACTTGAAGAACGCCTAACCACTGACATTTACCCCGCTGATTTTGGCTGGACTCCCGATTGGCGCCTCAAGCAGGAGCGCATCGACTGGTGGTATCACAACATGACGTCTGTACTTCAACCCGGCATCGCCGAAATTTCTAACCAACTGGAATTTGATGATGATGTGTGTTTTCAAGCCACGCGCAAACTCTATGACTATGCAAGGTTCTCGCCTGAAAAACCATTTGCGTTGATGGCAAGCTTCACTCACCCGCATGATCCTTATGCGGCGCGCAAAAAATTCTGGGATTTGTATAAAGACGAAGACATTGCATTGCCTGCCGTGCCCAAAATGGAACGCGCCGAATTAGATGCGCACAGCCAGCGGCTTTATGATGTGTCCGCCATGGATGATTACACCGTAACCCATGCTGATATTCGCAGCGCAAGGCATGGCTATTTCGCCAACATTTCCTATGTCGATGATCTGTTGGGCCAGCTGATCTCAACGTTGGAAGCTACAGACCAAATCGACAATACCACGATCATTTTCACCTCAGACCATGGCGACTTTTTGGGCGAGCGCGGCCTCTGGTATAAAATGTCATATCTCGAACCCGCAGCGCATATTCCCCTCATCATCTGGAATCCAAAATCTTATAAGCCGCGCCGTGTTAAAGAGCCTGTGTCGCTTGCTGATATTATGCCAACACTTGCAGCAATTGGTGGCACAGAAAATCTGGCCCACGCCGTTGATGGCCGCTCGCTTCTGCCTTTACTCGAAGGTGCAGCTGAAAATCCAGATTCAACCGCATGGGGCGAATATCTTGCAGAAGGGGCAGCGGCCCCACTTTACATGCTGCGCCGGGGACCGTGGAAATTCATTCATTCACCTGTCGATCCTGATCAGCTTTTCAATTTGGTCGATGATCCACTGGAGTTGAATAACTTATCATCACACCCACTGGCAAAGAAATTCCATGCCGAAGTTGTGGCCAAATTCGATATTCCAAAAATTCACGAAGCAGTTTTGCAAAGCCAACAAGTCCGCCTGATGATGTTTGAAGCCATGAAACACGGCGGACATTTCCCATGGGATTTCCAACCGCTGCGCGATGCTTCTGAACAATATACCCGCAATCATATGAGCGTGACCGAGCGTGACCTGAAATCAAGATTTCCACAGGCTCCCGATATCAAAGCGAAGCGGAAGTAAGGGACCTCATCAGTCGCTTCGCGCCAGCTTCTCCAAAGGAGAAGCGTGAATTTCAGCACCACCCCACTTGTATCACCCTTCTCCTATGGAGAAGGTGCCCGAAGGGCGGATGAGGTCTCTACCCGCCCAATAAATTCCGGTTCACAATTGCCCAATACACAGCAGCAAAAACCACAGCTGCAATCACTGTAGTGATCAAGGCTTTGCGCACCAGGCCATGCACTATGGGTGCGCCAGCTTCGTGGCCTTCTGGCACAACTTCACCCGACTCGTGCGCATTGCGCACGCCAAAGGGCAACACAGCAAATAACACTGTCCACCAGATTACAAAATAAATGGCAATTGCGCTTGCGAGTTTCATGTCTGTTCCAGTTCGATCAATGTGCCATTAAAATCTTTGGGGTGCAGAAATAAAACAGGCTTGCCATGCGCCCCTGTTTTAGGTTCTCCGCTGCCTAATATACGCGCTCCGTGGCTCAGCAGATGATCACGCGCTGCGATAATATCTTCCACTTCAAAACAAATGTGATGCATTCCACCCGAAGGATTTTTCAACAAAAACGCAGCAATTGGCGAAGCAGCCCCCAGCGGCTCCAGCAATTCAATTTTAGTGTTGGCAAGTTCCACAAACACCACCGTTACGCCATGCTCCGGCAGGCTTTGCGGCTGCGAAACGCGCGCTAGTAAACTGTCGCGGTAGAGTGCTGTGGCCGCCGCTAAATCCGGCACTGCAATTGCCACATGGTTCACTTTGCCTAACAAGCCAGCGCCCTTTCTGTCAGCCCATCAGCAAGCCATTGCCTTGCATGGGGCAGGCCAATGGCACGAGGGCCAAACACGTGGCGCTCTAAAAAATATCCAGTCAATTTCATGCCCGCCAAAACATCTCCGGCCAAGACTACGCTTTCACCGCGCAAAAAGCCGGGCAGTTCAAATAATTTATCAATATAAGGCAGTCCAGCTTCGCGGCTCACAGCACGCCCCGTGCGCGGCGACACGAAATGTAAATCTTCTACCATGCCCGTTGCCGCACATTTGGAAAGATCAAGGCCAAAGCCCAATTCATCCAGCAAACCCAATTCCCAACGCACCAACAAAGCTGGCCAAAGCGCATCATCTTCAATCGAAGATAACACCACATGCGCCGCATGATAAAGCCGAGGATGTGGTTCACGCTCTGGCAGCATTTGCGCCAGCCCCATTAATGTAGAAAGGCCCGCAAGTCGAAATGGATATGCTAAAATAAAACCGGCCTTCAAGGCCAAAGGCTCCAGCTGAAACATGCCCATGTGTTCTTCAAGCCGCGCCCGCCATGTAACCATCACCAAATTTCCAGGCTGCAATACGGGACGCATCTGGCGGGATCGTCCGCCCCGCACCAT
>JANOXS010000044.1:0-2888 GCA_031418535.1 Hyphomicrobiales bacterium
GAAGATGCGCATATGAGTTTTTGGCCACTCTCAGACTATAAATTTATGTCGCCCGTTTCCTATTATGACCGGGCTCATTATGGCGGACCATTTTCGGTGTTTGAAGCTGCTTTGGGATTGATCATGGCAGGTTTACTTTCTGTTCAATTCAAACATTGGCTGGTCAGAAGTGCGTTGGTGCTCTGCGCCGTGGCTTATTTAGCCGTGCCATTGATGTTTATATTTAGTATGCACTGAAAACCGCGACGGAAAGCTTTAATTTATCCGTCTTCACTCCATATATGCTTTGAAAGACCATGAACCAACATTCACTCCCCACGCCCGAAGAGATTGAAGCAGCCCTTGGCATAAGCCCTGCAGCACAGCGCAAACGCGGCACGAAGCGGTTTTTGTGGCTTTCTGTGTTAGTAGCTGCGGTGCTGGGCTTAGGTTATTGGTATTATTCAACTGCCACGGCCATTTCTAAAACCACGTACACCACTCAAAAAATTGTGACCCAAGATTTAGTTGTTACCATTACTGCCACTGGCACAGTGCAGCCCACCATGCAGGTGGATGTGGGCAGCGAACAATCTGGCATCGTTAAATCAGTTTTGGTTGCTGATAATGCCCGGGTTAAAAAGGGTGATATTTTAGCAACCCTTGATGTGGAACGACTGAGCGCGCAACGCGAACGCGCGGCGGCGCAATTGGCAGCGTCGCAGGCCAGATTATTGGATGCTCAAACAACATTCAAGCAAAGCGAACAGGCCCATCTTCGACAAAAGCGTTTACGCAACTCGGGCCTATCAACTGATCAAGACTTAGAATCCGCTGATGCTGCGGAAGCGCGGGCTGCAGCTGGAATTGCAGTGGCCAAGGCCGACATTCAATCGGCCACCGCAGATCTTTCTGTGGTGGATAATGACATTGCAAAATCGCAAATCATTTCACCGATTGACGGACTTGTGATGAAGACAAGCGTGAAAGTTGGGCAAACTGTGGCAGCTTCTCTGCAAGCGCCAGTGCTCTTCACATTGGCCGATGATTTGACCCACATACAAATTGAAGCAGCCGTTGATGAAGCTGACATCGGATCAGTGGCGACGGAACAGGATGCAACTTTTACAGTGGATGCTTATCGGTCTCGCGACTTCTCGGCAAAGGTTCAGCAGCTTTCGTTTTCGCCTGATAAAACCGATGGTGTGGTGACATATAAAACTATTCTCTCAGCACAAAATGATGATTTAGCTTTGCGCCCCGGCATGACGACGACAGCTCGCATCATCATCAAGCATCTTAAAAATGTGATGACCGTGCCGAATGAAGCTTTGCGTTATGTGCCCGCGGTGCAAAAGCAGAGCAGAGGATTTTCGATCACCCAGCTTTTCATGCCGCGTTTTCCGCGCACCGAAAAACCAGTAAAACCAGCTAGCGATAGTGATGGCACACGCGGCCTGTGGGTGTTGCGCGATGGTGTTGCTGTTGAGGTTAAAATAAAGGCTGGGGTCAGCGATGGCAAGGCGACTGAAATTAACGGCGCAGATATTCATGACGGTGACGACGTAATAGTTTCGGCTGCGAGTAATGGCTGATAAATTTGGCATGATACGTTTGCGTAATGTGTCGCGAGACTATGGCATTGGCGATGCCCGCGTGCGGGCATTGGCAATGTTAGATCTTGATATTGAAGCGGGAAGTTTTGTGGCCATCATGGGGGCTTCTGGCTCGGGCAAATCGACGGCGATGAATATATTGGGGTGTTTAGACCGGCCCACTGATGGCGATTATTTATTCAATGGTGTCAATGTATCAGGCCTTTCGCGTGATGCGCGGGCTTTGCTGCGGCGCAATTATTTAGGCTTTGTGTTTCAAGGTTTTAACTTGCTTGCTCGCACAACGGCACTTGAAAATGTTGAACTTCCGCTGGTCTATCGTGGCCTTCCACGGCGCGAGCGGCATAGCAAAGCTTTGGATGCGCTGATGGCGGTCGGATTGCATGGCCGAGAAAACCATACGCCGGGCGAACTTTCTGGAGGCCAGCAGCAACGCGCGGCGATTGCCCGGGCGATTGTGACGGACCCACTGGTTTTGCTTGCGGATGAACCCACAGGCAATCTTGATTCAGAGCGCAGCCACGACATTATGCGGTTGTTGCAAAACTTAAATGTTGAACGCGGCATTACCATTATCATGGTGACGCATGAGCCAGACATGGCCGACTATGCGTCGCGCATAATTACGTTTGCGGATGGCAAAGTGGCCAAGGACCAGCAAAAGGTTTTGGTCTGATGCTATGGGAATCGATCAAGCTTGCGATGCTGTCTGTTCGACGCAATTTGTTGCGTTCTGTTTTGACGCTATTGGGCATCGTGATTGGCGTGGGCGCAGTGATTGCTTTGATGACGATTGGCAGCGGTGCCACCTTAAAAATCTCGGCTGATATTGCAAAGCTGGGCAGCAACATGTTGATGGTTAGGCCCGGTGCACAAGGTCCAGGTCCGCCCGGTGGCAGCGATGCGCGAAGCTTTAATGAACGCGATGTGGAGGCCCTTCGTCGGGGTGTTATCAATGTGCGGGCCATTGCGCCAACTGCAAGCAAGCAAGGCACTGTGGTTTATGATGCAACCAGTTCGGACGTTTCAATTACGGGTGCTGATTTAGCATATTTTATTGCGCAAGATTGGAGCTTCAAAGCGGGCGGCACGTTTACCGAAAGTGATGTGCGAGCTGCAAATAATGTATGTGTTATTGGCACGAGTATTGTTACCAATATACTTGGCAATGTGGACCCACTTGGGCAAACTATCCGCGTTGAAAACATGCCGTGCACAGTTGTGGGGGTGCTCGCTTCTAAAGGTCAATCGGCATTTGGCTCTGATCAAGACAGCACGATTATTATGCCGCTG
>JANOXS010000045.1:0-25756 GCA_031418535.1 Hyphomicrobiales bacterium
GAATTTAATTCGGAAATTTGTTGAGTTCCAAGTGTGTCACGTTCGCCCTTGAACAAACCGGACTCGGAGCGATATTTTTCGACTGCAGCTTCTGCTATCGAAACTTTGGAGCGCAAATCTGTTATTTGTTGCTGCAACCAATCGCGAGCCCGCGTTGTTGAACCCGCTTCGGTTTCGCGCGTCGACAACACATAGGCATCGGCCAAAGTGTTTGCCACGTCTGCAGCAGTTTGCGGATCAGAGCCTGCGTATTTAATGCCGATCACGTTTGAATCAGGTGTGGGGTAAACTGTGAGATGACTATCCAGCTGCTTCAACGCAAGTTGATTGGGCGTGAGCAAATGCGGATCGTCAGAAAAGCCTGCGGCTATTAAAATCGACTTGATGGCCGATGTAGATTTAAGCAGAGGATTATAATTGGGGTTTGTGCTCAAGTTTAACTGATCAACGACACGCATTTGCATATCGTCTGATTTGACAATAGCGACCTGACTAGCAACGACTCGGTCATTCACGGGCTCAAACCGATTTTCGACTGACGTTGAATTCACTTTTTCATACGGCGTTGCGAGGTTTTCAACGATGACTAGAGCTTCTGCTTGGTAGCTGGGCTTAATGAGTGTGAGCACTGCAATTCCAGCCAACACACCAAGAAGCAAACAGGAAAGCACCAGAAATTTGCGGTTAAATATACCGCGAACGGCATCAACCATGCTGATTGCTTGATTAGATTGAGACGCAACTTTCATTAAAACTTACCCATTTAGAACCAAGCTTCCTTTTCGCTGGTTATGGTAACCAAACCCTTAATATGAAGTTTTTCCGCAACTTAAGGTCTTGCTAACCATGTTGCCATAAGTTGTTTTCAAGTTTGGTGAAGTGTTGGGCTTAGTCCCTGTTCAAGGTTTGAGTTGGTATGCGTATTATTTCAGTTTTGGTTTGTGCTTTATCGCTTTCGGCTTGCGTCGATAATTGGGAAACGAAAGCCCCATTGTCGCCGCCCGGGGGCACTGGGTTGCTTGCAGACGGCACATTGACCGAAGGGCCAGGTGCCGTCTCAAGTGTTTCGCAGCTGCCCGCGGGCAATCAGGCTGGGCCAGTTTCGCCATTTGGCACACGCGGCACTGCGGCTGCTTATGAATTTCAGACTGGTTACCGAGTTGGTGCAGGCGATAAGCTTTCCATCCGTGTTGCAGGTGAAACTGATCTGACGGGTGAATTTCCTGTGGATGCATCGGGTGCTATTTCTCTGCCTTACGTACAATCCGCAACTGTTGCCGGCATGACCACGCCGCAAATTGAACAATTGATCACAGCGCGATTGCGCAATGGCTATTTGAAAGACCCACAGGTTTCAGTGCAGGCAACAATTTTACGTCCGTTTTATATATTGGGTGAAGTTACAACGTCTGGCAGCTTTGCCTACCAGCCTGGAATTACCGTGCAAAATGCAATTGCGATTGCTGGTGGCTACAATACGCGCGCTGACAAAAGCGAAGTGATGATGACACGGCGTGATGCCACTGGCACACACAGCTCTAAAGTTCCTGTGACCACCCAAGTTTATCCGGGAGATATCATCACAGTGCGTGAGCGCTGGTTCTAGGGTCGAGCGGGAGTTAAGATTTTGCGAATTCTACATGTTCTCCGTGGGCCGATTGGTGGCTTGTTTCGGCACGTTAGTGATATGGTACGGGGCCAGAGTGCGCTTGGCCATGATGTTGGGGTGATTTGTGATTCTAGCACAGGCGGAACCGGTGCTGAAATTGCATTGGCCAAATTACTTCCCTTGTGTAGCCTTGGCATTACACGGCTGCCAATTTCGGTTATGCCAAATTTTGCAGATGTGAGTGCAATTGCCAAAACTAAAAAGCTGGTCACTGAGTTGAACGTTGATGTGCTGCACGGGCACGGTGCCAAGGGCGGACTTTACGCGCGTTTGGCTGGTCTATTGACGGGAAAAAAATCGGTCTATACGCCCCATGGTGGCAGTCTGCACTATGAGTGGTTGGCTTTTCCTGGCGTTTTATTCATGTCGACAGAATGGCTGCTTCGACAATGCACGTCTGGATTTGCATTTGTGTGCGACTACGAAAAAGATTTCTTCACGCGCAAAATTGGTGTGGGCCGTGCGAAGACCAATATGATCCACAATGGATTATGGCCAGAAGAATTCAAAGCGGTTGATCCTGCCAAATATGCCTGCGACTTATTATTTGTTGGCGAGCTTTGCCACCGCAAAGGCGTTGATTTACTCATCAAAGCCATTGCAGAATTGAAGCCCACGCATAACCTTTCAGTGGCACTGGTTGGCGATGGGCCCGACATGGAAGAATATGAAAAACTTGTCGCGGATCTTAAACTTCAAGACAATGTAAAATTCAAGGGTCGCGTCGGAATTGCACAGGCGCTGCCGATGGGGAAAGTGTTTATTTTGCCATCCCGCGCGGAATCATTTCCCTACGTAATTGTGGAAGCCATTGCAGCCCATAAAACCACAATTTCAACTCGCATTGCTGGGTTGAAAGAGGTTCTTCCAGATGCGCTTCTTTATGAAAGCGAAAGCATTCCGGCTTTAGTACAAAAGCTCAGAGACGTATTTGATAATCCTCAGAAATTTGAGAAAATTACACTGCAACTGAGCCATGATGCGCCGCAAAATTTTAGTGCAGAAAAGATGGTTAAAAGCGTAACTGACTTTTACACGACATTGTCGTAAACACTTTCTTTACCATAAAGTTGATGACTGCCGAAAGCCTGCCCTGAGTTGGCCCTGCTTTTGCTCCGCGTTGTTCAGTGCATTTTGCACAGTCCCGATTCGAGGCATGGCCCATGAAACTTGAAACCAAATTTCTGCACAATGCGACTTCTGTTGATCTGCATGATTTGACACCGGCAGGTCATCAGCAGGAGGCTCGCAAGCAAGTTTTGGACGGATTGGATAGCGCGCAGTTTGTGTCTCCAAAACTTTTTTTGGCGGCCGCACGATTGCTCGATCCAAGCGTTTTGCTGACTGTCAGCATGTTTATTGCCTTTATTTATCCGGGTTACGCAAATCTGACCAGTGTTGCTGTTTATGCCGCAACAGCTTGCACAGCTGCACTTGCCATGGTTTTACTTTTTGAAGCTGCCGGGCTTTACCGGCTTAACGTGCTGTTGAACCCAATCAATAAACTGCCGGTCATGTTTGTCTGTTGGGCGGTTTTGTTTGGCGCTGTTGGTAGCGGCGTATTTTTATTCAAAATCGGTGAATTGGTTTCGCGGCTCTGGCTCTTGAGCTTGATTAGCAGCGGATTTTTCTTTGTGATTTCCGAACGGTTTTTGTTTGCCGCCTACTTACGCCGTTTCAACAAAAACGGCCAACTCAATCGTCGTGCAGTTTTGGTAGGCGGCGGCGAACCAGCTTTGAAAGTGGTGTCAATTCTTGCTGAATCTCAAGACAGTGGCCTCAGCTTGGTTGGTATATTTGATGATCGTGGCGATGACCGACTTGGCCGGGCTGGTGAAGGCCTGCCGCGCTTAGGGTCTATCGATGATTTGATTTCCTTCGTCAGGGCTACCCGCATCGATACCTTGATCGTCACCCTGCCCGTGCCTGCGGAAGATCGTTTGTTGCAAATTCTCAACCGTTTATGGGTGTTGCCAGTTGATATTCGGCTCAGCGCAAGCGGCCAAAAGCTGCACTATCGCCCGCGCGCTTACTCATACATCGGCAACCTGCCCTGCCTCGATGTGTTTGATAAACCACTTGGCGAATGGGGTCCTTTTCTGAAATCGATGTTTGATAAGTCGATTGCCGCCGCTGCCATCGTAGTGCTTGCACCCGTCATGGCGTTGGTGGCGTTGGCTATCAAACTAGATAGCAAAGGTCCGGTCCTTTTCAAGCAGAAGCGCTTTGGCTTTAACAATGAATTGATCGAGGTTTATAAATTTCGCTCAATGTATACCGACCGCACAGATGCTGACGCTGCAAAACTTGTAAGCAAAGGAGATTCCCGCGTCACCAAAGTTGGGCGCTTCATTCGCAAATCCAGCCTCGATGAACTGCCGCAATTATTTAATGTGCTAAAAGGTAACTTATCCTTAGTTGGACCGCGCCCGCACCCCACCAAAGCCAAGGCTGGCGAAGCGCTTTATGAAAATGTAGTCGATAGTTATTTCGCCCGCCACAAGGTGAAACCCGGTATTACGGGTTGGGCGCAAATCAATGGCTGGCGCGGCGAAACTGATACTGCGGAAAAAATTGAACGGCGTGTTGAACATGATCTCTACTATATTGATAACTGGTCATTAACCTTCGATCTTTACATTTTGCTAAGAACTCCCTTGGCCCTTTTGAATACGGAAAACGCTTTTTGAGCATAGCCGACAATCCACCGCGAATATTTCACTCCTTCGCGGGAATGACACTTGAACGCTTTCAGACGGTCATTATTTGGCTGATGTTTGCTTCAACTTTTGTGGCATTGATTGAACCTGCCCCAAGTGATGTGTTGTTCATTTTTGTGGTGTTAAGTTTCTTAAAATCAGGGCTGAAGATTACGACGGTGATTGCGCCGCTCATTCTCATGTTATTGCTTTACAATATCGGCGGCATGATGAGTTATATGCAGATTTTTGAAAACTCAAAAGCTGGCATATTTGTCGTCACGACTTTTTACATGTCTGTTTCGGCGATGTTTTTGGCGTTCTATATTAGTGAAAACACTTTAGAGCGTCTCGATCTCATCAAAAACGCTATTATTATCGCGGCGGTTATTGCAAGTTTAATTGCTATTGCAGGTTACTTCAACATTGGCGGATTTGTTGGTGGATCAGAACGTTTTGCCAGCAAATTTGCGCGATACAACCGGGCCGTTGGACTTTTCAAAGATCCCAATGTTTTTTCGACTTATATTATTTTCCCTGCCCTCCTTCTCATACAGGGCTTCATGTTAGGGACACAAAAACGAAAATTTATTTCGGCAATCAGTCTATTCATAATTTTAATTGCGTTGTTTTTGGCATTCTCACGCGGGGCATGGATCAGCTTTGTTTTCGCCTCAGTTCTTTTGGTGGCATTTACATTCATACTAACGCCATCCATCGCAATGCGCAGTCGCATTGTTGTGTTCTTTGTTGCAGGAGCAATTCTCTGTGTCGTGATAATTGCTATGCTGCTTTCCGTGGAGCAAATTCGCAACCTGTTTTTAGATCGCTTTACGCTGGTGAAGAGCTATGATTCCGGGGAGACAGGACGGTTCGGAAATCAACTCAACGCAATTCCCATGTTGTTGCAACGTCCGCTCGGATTTGGTCCACTCGAGTTTGGTAAAATGTTCACTTACGATCCACACAATGTCTACCTCAACGCTTTTAGTGCGTATGGTTGGCTGGGTGGGCTGGTATACCCGGTGATGATTATCACAACGCTGATCGTGGGATTCAAAACAATCATCATCCGCACGCCATGGCAAAACTATGCGATCGTAATTTTTTGCCCGTTGATCTCGACCATTTTGCAAGGTGTGCAAATCGATACCGATCATTGGCGTCATTTTTATTGGTTGCTCGGTCTTATTTGGGGATTATTTGCTGCAAGTTTGGCTTACCAAATTCAGTCGCAAAATTCTGGTAGTAGATTGCCGCGTCGCATAAGCAGCGCCGCGTGATGAAAAAGCAGCTTCAAAAGGTTGCAGGATTGCTGCCACATAACATCATTGGAGCTGGCCTTGCCTCGATGGTGATCAAGTTTCTTGGCGCAATAATGTCTTATGGTATGATCGTTGCCTTCGCCCGCTTTATGACTGTGGAGGAATACGGTCGTTTCGCTTTCGGCATAAACTTGGCAATCATTGTTTCCGTAATCGGTGGCTTTGGTTTCACGACAGCGATTTTGCGATATTGGCCAAAATATATTGTTGCAAAAGATTTTGCAGGTGCGCGCGGCGTTGTACAACTTGGCTACCTTGCAGTATTATGTGGCAGCTTGATCTTTCTCGTGCCCAATGTGGTTATTGCAATAGGTTCATATTATTTATACGGCACAATTCACAACGCGGAATTTTTAGCCATCAGTTGCCTTGCACTCGTTTTAGGTGTGGGTGATTATTCCACAAACCTTCTGCGTGCCCAAGGCAGTGTTGTGGTTTCAATGTTGCCTAGAGATGTTTTGTGGAGACTTTTTAGCGTAGTTGCGGCAGCAGTAATAATTTGGTTGGGCTATAGTATATCTGGGCCAGTTGCAATTTTACTCTGTGCAATTGTAATGCTCGTGTTGGTGGCTTGGCAATTGATTGCGATTATAAACACCGTTCGTAAAGTTTCAAACACATATGAAAGTCGCAACGACTGGAAACTTGTGACGTCAAGTCTTTTGCCCATTTGGGCTTCCAGTATTATCATTGCAATGATCCAACAGTTTGACGTTGTGATTGTTGGTACTTTCCTCAGCAGCGCGGATGCCGGCGCATATTTTGCCGCGCAAAAAACGGCCGCACTTTTAAGTTTGGTTTTGATCGTTGCCAGCTTAGTTGCTGCGCCTACGATGTCCAAACTCTATCATTCGGACAAGCATGATGAATTGCAAAGGCTTTGCAGAAATCTTGCTGGAGTTATTGTTTTTGTGACAGCAATTGGTTTTCTAGTACTCGCAATTTCGGGTCGCTTTCTTCTTGCATTATTTGACCCAAATTTTGTGAGCGCTTATTGGATTCTCATCATCGTTGCAGTCGGCACCATGGTTGATGCAATTGCGGGCCCTAATGCCTACCTCATGCAAATGACGGCATTCGAGCGCCCTTATTTGCGCATCATGGTTGTTTGCTATTCTGCTGTCTTGATTGCTCAGCTCATCCTCTTGCCGAAATTCGGCGCCCTTGGCGCTGCTGCGGCTTCGGCGGGAGGCGTTGTCGCCTGGAACGTGTGGGCCATCATTATTTTGAGACGAGATGCAGGTTTAGACCCCTCACTCCTGGCCCTATTTTCAAGTCCAAGACCTAAAAATTAAGGTTACAATATTGGTCGGAGCGACAGGATTCGAACCTGCGACCCCTAGTCCCCCAGACTAGTGCGCTACCGGGCTGCGCTACGCTCCGACTTGACGCTCGTGTAGCACTCTCAGACCAAAACGCCAACCCTAAAGCGCAACCGAATTCGGCTTGGTTTTCAGGAGCCAGAAAATATCACCGCGACTGCCAGTTAAAGATTGTGCTTGATAGCCAAGAACTAAACTCCATGCCAATTCAGCGGCAATAACGGCATAGCCTATGCCCAACATGCCATAACGTTGGCTCGCGATAATTGAACCCAACAGCAGAACTGCAAAAGCAAAGAGACAGGCTCCCGCAGTTCTGGCCTGAAAACCACCGATCGAAAGCAATTGTTGGTTCATGCCGCTGAAGGCGCGAATGGATTGACCCAGCATCAGCATCAACAGCAAGCTTTGTCCCGCGACGTAGGTTTCGCCAAAAATTGAAAGCGCAAATTTCCCGAGTACGGCAGCACCAATGAGGCAGGCAACAATAGTTGCAATAGTCATAAGGTTGAGGCGGAATAATAAACTATGTGCGGCGGATGCATTGCGTTTGGTCAGCGCAGCAGTGAGATCAGGCAATATGAATTGTTGAGCCACTTGAATAATGAAGCCGGCCATTGCTGCAAGCCGAACGGTGACTGCAAGCACAGCAAGCTGATCGCTGGGCAACAAAAATCCGGCGATCATTGTCACCAAATCCGCAAATGACGTGGCGACCAAAGCGACAATTGCCAATGAAACCGCACGCGGCCTTAGTGTCTTAGTCAAGTTTGGTTTTGCCAACGCCATGTCAGACGGCAGCGGGCCTTGTTTTCCCAATGCATAGGCTTGCGCAAAACTTACGGCATAGAGAACAATAATAAAAGCAATCAGCCCATGGGTCATCGACATGCGAACACTGAAAAACGAAATTGTGACAATGTAAATCAAGAGGAGGCTTGGTCGCGCTATGAAATCTGGCGCATAGGAAAGTGTGAACCTGCGAAGTGAATTCGCCATGGAACTGCCATAACGCATCAGGACAGATGCAGGGGCAGCTAAACACCCAAAAAGCAAAGCAGTTTTGGTTGCAGGACTCAAATCCAAAACCATCGATGCTGCAAAACATGCCACACACAATAGAATTAAACACAGCAGGCCATCACGCAAAAATGCGCCATGAAAAGCATGTATGATTCGCTTTAGCCCAAGCGCTTCAAAGCGCGGCATTTGCGTTAGCGCAAGCCAAGGATATCCCACAGTGCCGACAAGGCCGAAAAATGCAGCCGTGCTCATACTCAAAAAAATAACACCAACTTCAGCAGGTGCAAAAATATGCGCGAATATGACTTGGCTTAAAAGATTGAGAATGGCGCCACCGACACGCAAGCCTAGCAAACCAAAAACCATGCCCAACATGCGTTGCAGAGTCATGGCACATCAAATCTTCATGGCAGCGCAGCGATTATACTGCAGTGTCACCGGCTGGCCGGATCAAGCAATTTGCGCGCATCTGTCAAATCTTTAAGCGCAAGTTTTAGAGCTTCTGACTGGCCCGCTGAAAGCTTATGAATGACTTTCGGCGGTGCATCCAAAATTGCTTTGCCAACACGTGGTGCCACCTTCGCAGTGCCAGGTGGTGGAGCGCCTTCTCGGGCGGCATCGCCTTTGCGCGGCATAACTTCACCACGGCCAATGCCCACAACATAAGCCACATTCTCTTCCTTAAGAATGCGCTGCACACCGCGAATGGTGTAGCCTTGCGAATAAAGCAGCGAATGAATGCCTTTGAGTAATTCAATATCAGCGGGGCGATAATAGCGCCTGCCACCTGCCCGCTTCATTGGCTTTATTTGGGTGAATCGTGTTTCCCAAAAGCGCAACACATGTTGCGGTACTGATAGTTCTTCGGCCGCTTCACTTATTGTGCGAAACGCGTCAGGTGATTTTTCCATTATAGTGTCCCCCGTTTGCCCACAGGTGGGTATTAGTCTTCAGTGCCCGGCTCAAGGCCATTGATAATATTTTTCATCACTTGGCTTGGTCTAAATACTAGTACCCGCCTTGGCGTGATCGGCACTTCTTCACCGGTTTTAGGGTTGCGGCCCATGCGCGCGCGTTTGCTGCGCACCATGAATGTGCCGAATGACGAAAGTTTCACCGAATGCCCTTCAGTCAAACTATCTGAAATCAAATCTAGCACTGTGTTGACCATGTCGGCTGATTCTGTGCGAGACAGTCCAATATCGGCATGAACAACTTCGGTTAAATCAGCGCGGGTGAGAGTTTTACTGCTCATATAAACTCCTCTATATTTTGACTAAGCCTAGGCCGATGAATGCGTTTGGTCAATATAAGAACTGCATAATCTCAAGAGCTTAGGGCATTTTCTTAATAGCGCAGCAGCACCGCACCCCAGGTGAAGCCACCGCCCATGGCTTCCATGAGTACAAGTTGGCCTCGCTTTATGCGGCCATCTCGCACGGCTTCATCAAAAGCCAATGGAATCGATGCTGCCGAGGTATTGCCGTGCTTATCAACGGTGATCACAACGCGGGCTTCTGGTATGCCCAATTTCTTGGCTGTGCCTTCCAATATCCGGCGATTTGCTTGGTGCGGCACCAACCAATCAATTTCACTGGCCGAAATTCCCGCGAGAGCCGTAACTTCGCCGACCACTGACGCAAGATTGGTGACTGCGTGCTTAAACACTTCGCGGCCTTCCATGCGCAGGAGTCCCACAGTTTTTGTGGTCGAAGGCCCGCCATCAACATAAAGCTTATTGTGGTAGCGACCATCAGAATGCAGTTTGGAGGCCAGAATGCCTTGATCTGCGACGGTGCCACTGCCTTCGACAGATGTCAGAATGCAAGCGCCTGCCCCATCGCCAAACAGCACACATGTGCCGCGATCAGTCCAATCTAAAATTCGTGAAAATGTTTCTGCACCAATCACGAGCGCCGTTTTTGCTTGGCCAGCGCGGATCATGGCATCGGCTGTGGTCATCGCATAAATGAAGCCAGAGCAAACGGCCTGCACATCAAAAGCCATGCCCTTGGTCATGCCCAAATCAGCCTGCACCAATGTTGCCGTTGCTGGAAACGTATTATCCGGTGTTGATGTTGCAACAATTATAAGGTCGATTTGGTCGGCGGATAGATTTGCATTGTCCAATGCATTGCGTGCCGCTTCCACCGCTAGGCTGCGCGTGGTTTCGCCATCACCTGCAATGTGCCTTGCACGAATGCCTGTGCGTTCCACAATCCACTCATCGCTGGTATCGACAATTTTTGCCATATCGGCATTGGTCATAATGCGCTTGGGTAAGGCTGACCCAACACCTGCAACAGCGCTCCTAACTGTAAGCGGCATTATTCCGCGGCCTTTGCTTGGTGTTGCAGCACAGAATTTAAGGCTTCCACATCACTGGCAATTTTCTCGGTCAGGCCATTGCGCACCATATCAATGGCCACATCAATGGCTGTGGCAAATCCAAGCGCGTCAGTGCCGCCGTGGCTTTTCACCACAACGCCATTCAAACCTAAAAACACACCACCATTGTGTTTGCGCGGGTCCATGCGGTCGCGCACTGCGGCGAAAGCGCCACGGGCAAACATGGCACCGATCATTGATAAAACGCTGGACTTCATTGCGGTGCGCAAAAATGAAGCCATTTGTTTGGCTGTGCCTTCAGCCGCCTTCAAAGCCACATTCCCGGTGAAGCCTTCCGTAACCACAACATCCACTGTGCCTTTGCCAATATCATCACCTTCAACAAAGCCAGCATAGTTCAAAGGCAAATTCAGTTCGCGCAAAAGCCTTCCAGCTTCGCGCACGTCCTCGTTGCCTTTCACTTCTTCAACCCCAATGTTCAAAAGTCCGACACGCGGTTGTTCAATTTCAAAGAGGCAACTTGCCATCGCCTCGCCCATCACCGCAAATTCTATCAGCTGGCGCGAGTCAGCACCCACCGTGGCACCCACATCAAGCACAACGCATTGGCCAGTAAGCGTGGGCCAGATCGCAGCAATGGCTGGGCGCTCGATGCCCGGCAAGGTTCTCAGAATGAAACGCGACATGGCCATGAGCGCGCCGGTGTTTCCAGCAGAGACAACAGCAGCTGCCTCACCCGTATGCACAGCTGCAATGGCGTGCCACATGCCGCTTTTGTTGCGGCCCCGGCGCAAAGCTTGGCTGGGCTTATCATCCATGGCGATGGAAATTTCGGCGTGGTGAATTTCAGATTTGGTTTTGAGGATTGGATGCTTTTCAAGTTGAGCCGAAATGGCCGCTTGATCGCCATAAAACAGGATATGCAAATTGGGATGGCGTTTGATTGCTAAAGCAGCTCCGCCCACCACCACTTCAGGCCCCACATCGCCACCCATGGCATCTAAGGCCAAAGTGAATTTCTCAGTTTTCAAAATTGCATCGTTCCCATATTCGCCAACCCAAGATAAAGCCTTGAGCGGACGAAACAACTGTTAAATCACTCACACAAAAGTCTGAGCTTATTCGCCATCTTTAACGATTTTCTGCAGTTTTGCGAAAGGTGAGGGTTTCAGCTCAATGACGTTTGCTGCGGCTTCATCGGCATCCGTGTAGGCTTCGCCGGGTTTGCGGGGATAGGGTTCAAGCTCCAGTGCCACGGCTTCGGCCACCAGTTCGCCTAAATCAATCTCACCATTTTCAATCGGGTCAACATCATCTTCGGATGCATCAACGATCATTTTTTCTGGCATAAAATAGCGTTCGATTTTAATGCGCGGCTGGCTGCGGAATGTTTCTAAACTAATGACCGACACTTGATCGAGGTCAACCGTAATATCGCCCGTCACTTTCAGGCCGCCACCGCGCCACGGCATTGCCAACAGATGAACACTTAAGCTGTAAAGTTTGGGCAAGCGAAACCGCTTGGCAAGGGCTTCGCATTCTTTGGGCTCAGCATCAAAAACTTCGTGCGAGCCTTTGCGCGGCACCCGCGCCGCAATCAATGTGCGGGAGAATTCAAGATCTGGGTTTGGTGTCGATTTCATGCAAACTCCACTTTGCCCTGCAAAATGTTTGCAGGCGTTTGGGTTTCCAGTTTGGCGCGGGACGCTAAAACCCAGTGTGCCAAAGCCTTCGCATTTGCATTTGGTTCGCCTGCATAAACGTTGCGCTGCAAGGATTCCAGCACAGCATCTTCGCCCTGCTCCACAGCTTTGGCATAAACCGTCAAGCGGCCATAAAAGGCTTCCGCCATTTTGCGCACGCGCTTGCTGACGGTCAAATCGCCCACACCCATTTCGCGCAAAGTTCGGTCCATGTCATCAAAGAAATAGTCGATCAGCGAGCGCCGCGTTGTTTCGGGCTCTGCCTTAAGGCGGTTCAAAACCAGAAACATATTCAGCACCAGCAAATCAAACCGGCCGTCCAGTGTGTCGGGCACGCCCAGATTTTCAAAGAAATGCGGTTGCCGTGCCATAGCCACAATCGCGTCATAGACAGCCGCATTCGGGTTTGGTTTACGGCCAAACAAGCGCTGGAGGATCAATGCCTTGCCTCCCTGTTAAGTTCGTTGCAAAAGGGCAGTGATTTTGATTTGCGGAAGAGACTGTTGAGCATGAATGTTTCGAGACGATTTGGCCTTGTTGCGATTGCTGTGCTTATGGCCGGATGTTCGCCAGAGATCAACCGCCGTGGCTATATTGCCAAAGCTGGTGCTTTTGCTCAAGTGAGCGAAGGCATGGGCAAAGCCGAAGTGGAAGGCATTTTAGGATCGCCCTCAACCACAGCTTCGGTGAATTTTCAAGGCGACAGCTATTATTACATCACCAGCATCACGCAGGGCCGTTCATTTTTAGACCCTGTTGAAACCAGCCGCGAAGTGATTGCCGTGCGCTTTAACAAAGCTGACCAAGTGGTCAGCACTGCGCAATATGGTTTGTCCGATGGCAAGATCATCAACATCAACAGCCGCAAAACCGCAATTGTCGGCAATGAGTTTTCGATTTTGAGCGAGCTGTTCAAAGGTGTGGGCGCTGCCCCCGGTGACAGCATGTTAAAGCGCAAGCTTTAGGCGCAGCGCCTCATCGTTCTCAAACTAGAGCAAGTTTGAATTCGAATATTTTGGATAGATGCTAAATTTGCTGCCCAGATTGAGTTCAGCAAAAACTCAGTCCACCACTTATTGACATTGTACAAGTTTACGTACATAAACGAGCAATGGATGTGATCAGCTATACAGACACACGCGAGCGCCTGAAGGACGTGATGGACCGCGTTGTGGAAAATCATGAGCCCGTGGTCATCTCGCGCCAAAAGGCCGAGTCCGTCGTCATGGTGTCGCTTGCCGATTGGCATGCCATTGAGGAGACACTGCATCTGCTTTCATCCTCGGCCAATGCGCAGCGGCTGAAATCATCGATTGATGAATTAAACGCAGGCGGCGGAACCGAGCGTAAGCTCATCGAAAGCTAACAGCTTGCGCCTTGTCTTCTCATCACGCGGCTGGGAAGATTATTTGTATTGGCAAACCAACAGCCCGCAAATTTTATCACGGCTCAACGATCTGATCAAAGAATGCCAACGGACGCCTTTTACTGGAACGGGCAAACCTGAACCTTTGCGCGGTGATTTAAAAGGCTGGTGGTCGCGGCGCGTGACGCTGGAGGACAGGCTGGTGTGCCGCGTCAGTGGAACAGGTGCCGCGCAACAATTGGAGATTGCGCAGTGTAGGTGGCATTATTGAGGAGGATGACTAAATGAACAGCACGAGTTCTGACGAAGTAGAATTAACGCTTGGTCATCTTTTCTATGATCACCACGGTAAAATGCAAATTGCAGAAAACAGGAATGGAGAAATTGATCATGTTAAAAATGTCGCTAATGGCTTAGATTGCAAATGTGTATGTGTGGTTTGCAAGTCAAATCTCATCGCCAAGAACAACGGTCCGAAAAACATACATCATTTTTCTCACTTAAAAGAAAGTTTAGATCTCCAATGCAAATCGGCTGGAGAAACTGCACTCCACAAAATAGCAAAAAAATACCTCAGTGAGAGCCTCACACTTTTTGTTCCAGAACTCAAAATCACTGATGGCAAGTACCAAGAGCGACTTTCCGGCAAAGACATTAAATTCCAAAAAGCAGAGTTAGAGTCCACACTCGGGCAAATCGTGCCAGATGTAATTGTTTGGTTGAATGAAAGCAAAAAGCTATTAGTAGAATTCAAGGTCACTCACGCCTGCGACGAATTAAAGATCGCCAAAATTAAGTCATTAGATATTTCCGCAATCGAAATTGACCTTTCTGATTACAGAGACAAACCAATCTCAGGACTCAGGGACCCTATACTTTTACAGGCCGACCGTATCTGGTTGCACAATTCAAAATCCGCTCAACTGAAGAAAAAAATTGGAGATCGTAAATCGGCTGATGAAAAAATGGTAGAGAACGAAGCCGTAAAACTGCTGGGATCATTGAATACTAGACTTAATATTGAACAATGTAATGTCGAAAAATACGAGTTACGTTTGCAAGCTCGCCAACTCAACGAGCAACTTGTGAATTCCAAATTTGAGACCACAATGTGCTTTCGAGTACGCAATTCCGAATGGCAGTCAGCGCTAATCGAACGTATGATAGAACACCCAGATTTGAATTACGATCTAAATTCATTGTATCAATTTTTGTCTGAATTAGACTACGTTTCTCAAGTTTGCGATAAGCTACCAATAGAGGTTGTTAAGATTGCAAAGCAAAAAAATTCTAAATTTGAACTACCAAAAGAAGTTATCGAAAATTTTCTGGACAACTCCAATATCATTAACTGTTTGATGAGGTGGGACAGAAAACACTGGCACTTGCATCCAAGTATTAAATTAGTTCTAGAAAAGCGCGAATTCGATAAAGCAGAGGAATTGGAAAGACGAACAAAACTTTTTGACGTCGTTTATAAAATATTATCTGACTTACCAGTCCATGAAACCTCAAGTTTTCATTTTGAAACTTGGTTAGATCAACCAATTTCGCCAAGTAATATTTCATTCAAAAAAGCAATGAGTGGGCCACCGCATCAATGGGAAAATCTGATGGGTAGGCTTTCGGCAGTCCAATCTCCGAATTGGCCACTTCCGCACAGAGACACAAACTATTTCAATCTACCTTTGAATGGGGAACATCAAAGGCAATTGAAAAAACGGGATCAAGAAATTGCAGCGAAACAAGCCTCCGATAAAGAACGACAAGCAAGTGAAGTATTCGCAAGACAGTCAAAATTTGAAACTGAGGCAGTAAGGCTCTTAGGAGATTCTGCGTTGGATTTTGTCAGATCGCCACATTCCCTTCTAAATTGGATGTCACCGTTGGTAATGGCGGCAGGAAGTGAACCCGGCTATGAAAATGCCAGTAGAATTCTGAATATCGAGGCAAACATAAAAACTGCGAAAAGTGTCCACACCCACCATAAAGATACACTTTTCGACGATATACATAATTACTGTGGAAAAGAGGAATATGCAAAACTTTGGTTCAAAAATAAAAATATAGAACTTGATGGGCTGAGGCCAATTGAGTTTTGTGAAACTGAAGAGAAGCGTAAAAATGCCTTTGACGTATTTGTTAAAGATTGGAAAAAACATAAAAAATAGCGCAGTCAAAAAAAGCCGGAGCATTGCTGCTCCGGCTTCTAAGATTTGAGATTGAGGTTCCCTCACCTCCCCCATTGCAAGAGCAATGGGTCCCCCTCCTCTCCCGCGAAGCGGGCGAGGACGAGAACTTAATGGCCAGCCAAAACCGCCAGCATCAACAAGGCCACGATGTTGGTGATCTTGATCATCGGGTTTACGGCGGGGCCGGCTGTGTCTTTGTAGGGGTCGCCTACGGTGTCGCCAGTTACCGAAGCCTTATGGGCATCGCTGCCCTTCATGTGCTTCTTGCCTGTGGAATCCACGAAGCCATCTTCAAAAGACTTCTTCGCGTTATCCCAAGCGCCGCCACCTGCGGTCATGGAGATGGCCACGAACAGGCCTGTGACGATCACGCCCATGAGCATGGCGCCCACGGCTGAGAAGGCTTCAGCTTTTCCGGCGATCCAGTTGATGGCCACGAACACAACGATGGGTGACAACACTGGCAGCAGCGAAGGCACAATCATTTCCTTGATGGCTGCTTTGGTCAGCAGATCAACCGCTCTGGCGTAATCAGGCTTTTCAGTGCCTTTCATAATGCCGGGGTGTTCGCGGAACTGGCGGCGCACTTCAACCACCACAGCTTGCGCTGCGCGGCCAACTGCCGTCATCGACATGCCGCCAAACAGATAAGGCAGCAAGCCGCCGAACAACAGGCCCACCACAACGTAAGGGCTTGAGAGATCGAAGGTGACGTTCACGTTTTCGAAGAATGAGCCCGGTGCAGCGTGTGCGGCAAAGAACTTCAAATCTTGTGTGTAAGCAGCGAATAGTACGAGTGCGCCGAGACCAGCTGAGCCAATGGCATAGCCTTTGGTCACTGCTTTTGTGGTGTTGCCAACAGCGTCCAGCGCATCGGTGTTGTGGCGCACTTCTTTTGGAAGGCCCGCCATTTCCGCAATGCCGCCTGCGTTGTCGGTTACAGGGCCAAACGCATCAAGTGCTACAACCATGCCAGCAAGTGCGAGCATTGTTGTCACCGCAACGGCGATGCCGAACAGGCCCGCGAGGTTGAACGTGACCAAGATACCTGTGATGATGATCAAGGCCGGAATTGCGGTTGCTTCCATCGAAACTGCAAGGCCTTGGATCACGTTGGTGCCGTGGCCTGTGATTGAGGCTTCGGCAATGGAGTTCACAGGGCGCTTGCCAGTGGCTGTGTAATATTCAGTGATCCAGATGATCAAACCTGTGATCACCAAACCTGCAACGCCGCAATAAAACAAGCTGGTTGGCGTGAAGCCACCAAGATCAGCGTTCATATCACCGAACATATATTGAATGACGGGATACAAAGCGGCGAGCGAGAACACGCCCGTTGCGATGATGCCCTTATACAAAGCACCCATGATGTTGTTGGATGCACCAAGCTTTACAAAGAAGGTGCCGATGATCGAGGTGATCACACAAGCGCCCCCAATAGCGAGCGGCAAAACCATGCCAGCAAGCTTCATGGCATCGGGCAACACGATGGCGGCCAGAACCATGGTGGCAACAGTCGTCACGACATAAGTTTCGAACAAGTCAGCGGCCATGCCTGCGCAATCGCCCACATTGTCGCCCACGTTATCAGCAATCGTTGCAGGATTGCGCGGATCATCCTCAGGAATGCCCGCTTCAACCTTGCCCACCATGTCGCCGCCCACGTCTGCACCCTTTGTGAAGATGCCGCCGCCGAGACGCGCGAAAATCGAGATGAGCGATGCACCGAATGAAAGTGCAACGAGCGCGTCAATCACCGTGCGTGATGTTGCTTCAAGATGCATGGTGTTGGTGAGGAAACCGAAATACAACGTAACGCCGAGAAGGCCGAGGCCCGCTACTAGAAGGCCGGTAATGGCACCCGCTTTAAACGCGAGGTCCAATCCGCCAGCGAGTGACTTGGTTGCGGCTTGTGCCACACGCACGTTAGCCCGCACCGACACGTTCATGCCAATGAAGCCCGCAGCGCCTGAAAGCACCGCGCCAATTAAAAAGCCTGCAGCAGAATAACCGCCGAGTAGATACCAAGCGATCAGAAAAATAACCGCGCCTACAACGGCGATGGTTTGATATTGGCGTTTCAAATAAGCCGATGCGCCTTCGCGCACAGCGGCCGAAATTTCTTGCATTTTTGCTGATCCTTGATCAGCCGCCATAAGGCGTTGATTGGTGATGATAGCATAAACAAGCGACAGAACGCCTGCGAGCACAATCAGCCAGAGTGTGTTGGACATGATGAAACCTTTGGTCAAAAGTTGTTGTTGCTCCAGAACCCTGACCGATGGCCGCGATGGAATCACGCTTCACTGCGACGGTGCTGGAATTGTGAGCACGGTATGACAAATTTTAGACACATTTGCAATTGTGAATTGAGGGGAAGTCAGTGATGCAATTGATGGGCGTAGCTCAGAATTTTGAGGGGAATGTGGAAAACGAAAAACCAGAGTTTTGGGAAGCTGCATTTATCGACAAGCAGGAAATGTGGGGGCTTGAGCCCGCGCGTTCTGCGGTGATGACGAGCGATTTCTTTGTCGCAAATTCGGTGCGGTCAGCTCTCATTCCGGGCTTTGGCTATGGACGGAACGCTACGATATTTAAAGCCGCGGGAATGACCGTCACCGGAATAGAAATTTCCAAAACAGCGATTGAATTGGCACGAAAACATTACGGCATGGAGATGACGATCCACCACGGTTCAGTCACCGATATGCCCTTTGATGCCGGCCGCTATGAAGGAGTTTTTTGTTGTGGGCTTATTCATTTGTTGGATAGTGGTCAGCGGGCAAAACTGATCCGCGATTGTTATGATCAATTGGTTGATAGCGGCCATATGGTGTTCACTGCAATTTCTAAAGCTGACCCTGCTTTTGGCAAAGGTAAGTTTTTGAGTGCGGATCGCTATGAAAATTCTGGCGGCGCGAAGGTTTATTTTTATGATCGGACTTCGGTTCATGCCGCGTTTGACGGAGCAGGATTAGTTGAGATTGCGGAAGTTGATGAGGGCCGACCGATTTTTCTGATTAAGTGCAGGAAGGGGTGATGGAGCATTCAAAGGGACCTCATCCGTCTCGCGCGAAGCGGCGCGATCCACCTTCTCCACTTTGTGGAGAAGCGAAAAATATCAATCACACGTCCCTTCTCCACAAAGTGGAGAAGGTGGCGCGAAGCGTCGGATGAGGCCCCTAAAATTCCAATAAAGTACCTGCCCTTATGGGGCTGGAAATTGCACCATAGCTATATTCCAAATTGAGATGATAAAAGGACTCAAATTTGGTTCAAATAAATATCCAAACTGTAGTCAGTTCTGGTTGTAAAATATGTTTTTGAAATACTATTTAGCTCTTCAACAAGCAATTTAAATAGTTCGTGAAACTGTTCTTTTGATAACGATAATATGGCACCCTTTTTACAAAAATCGAAAACTTCTGTGTCTTTATCCAAACGACTTTGAACGTGGAGAACTGCCTGCCTGTATTTGTTCAAGTCTGCAAAAACTTTACTTTGCAATTGGTTTGCGTTCGAGTTGAGTGTATCCGTAATAGATTTGCGATATTTGTGTTCCCAGCAAGCATATGCGTTCACAATTGCCATTTTTCTAATAGCTTGAGCATTGGGACCATCTCGCTGAACGTTTTTATGTAGTTCTGAAATTTTGCGTTTGTATTGGTAAGTGGCGTCTATATCCATAGGTGCACCATTTCCAAATAGAAGATTACTTTCTGAGGCACCGCCTTCAATCATATCTGAATACCATTTCGATGCCTTATCCTGCGCAAGGTCAATCTCCTCGCACAGGCCATAAATGGCAACAATGTCTTCGTAAAAGTCATCAAGTATATCGGAAGCAGTTTTCAATTTTATGCCCTCAACATTCACAACAAACCCAAGACTTCAACCCGCACTCATCCCCACCCCAATCTCATGCAGCCTCGTAATTGTCGTCTCAATATCCGCCCTCGTTGTCCTCGGATTAATCGTGCACATGCGTTGCACGGTTTTTCCGCGCATCACTGTGGGGCTTAGCATGGCGTAACCGGAGGTTATCATTTCGCTGGCCATGTCGGAGTTGAGTTGGCTGAGTTGATCTTCGGTCAGGTTTTTGGATACGAAGCGGAAGGTGAGAATGCCGAGGCTGGCGGGGGTAATGATTTCCCAATCTGGTGACCCACGCAACAAGCGCTCCGTGTACAGAGCATTTTCAATGCCAATTTCGATGGCTTCCCTAAATGCATCCACACCGAAGGCTTTGAGCGACATCCACAGCTTTAGTGCGCGGAAGCCTCTCGTAAGCTGCACGCCATAGTCGCTGAAGTTGGGTTGTTCAGCACTTTGCTCCATGATTTTTAGATATTCGGCGGAGACTTTAAACGTGTCTTTCAAATGCTCTTGATTGCGGATGAGCGCGCAGCCAATTTCATAGGGCTGGAACATCCATTTATGCGGATCAATGGAAAGGGAATCAGCGCGGTTCATTCCCGCTAACAGCCCCCTGCCCGTTTTGGAGATGGCCGCACTGCCGCCATAGGCGCCATCGACATGCATCCACAGGCCTTCAGCGGCGCAGAAGTCGGCGATTTTTTCGAGCGGGTCTATGGCACCTGCATTGGTGGTACCGGCATTGGCCACCACGCAGAATGGCACCAAGACCTGCTGGCGGTCGGCAGCGATTTTTTGCATCAACGCATCCATGGGCAAACAGAAGTTTTCGTCTGAAGGAATTTTGCGCAATTGATATTGTTGGAAGCCCAAAATCTTAAGGCCCTTGGCGACCGATGAATGGGTTTGATCGGAAAAATACACCGTGGCGTTAGCGGGGTTGTTGGCCAGATTAGTGTGACGTGCCACAGCCAGACACGTGAGATTGGCCATAGAACCGCCGCTGACAAACAGGCCGCCTGCGCTTTGTGGAAATTCAAAAAGCTGATGCAACCATTCAATCGTCATCACTTCGATTTGTGCTGCACCAGATGGGCCGATCCACGCACCACAAAAAATGTTCAGCGCCGCAGAAATCGCATCGGCCATGGCCCCCACAAAATTGCTCGGTCCCGGCACGAAGGCAAAATTTCGCGGGTGATCATTGTGGGTCATTTCAGACAACACAAATTGCTGCACTTGTTTTAAAACGTCCGACACAGGTGTTGGGTGGAGCGGCAAAGTTTCCTGCAAGCCGCTGCGCAAGTTTGCCAAGGTCGAAGGTTTGGTGACGGGCTGATTTGGTAGATTGACAAAATGATCAACGATCATCGTGCCCACTTCGGCCATGATGGCGCGCATGTCTGGTTCAGAGAGTGTGAGCGGTGGTAAATCTTTCATGGGTTCTCAGCCAAATTATGATTCCGAGCACAATAGCCGCAATCGGCATGACTGTCAGGGCCACCGAACTCCAGCCGAAATGGCTGAGCATTTGGCCACTTGAGGCAGAAGCTATGGCCACCATCAGCGACACGCCGAAATTGTTGACGGCTTGCACTTTGGCGCGCTCGGCTGGCTTATAGGTTGTGGTGAGCATTGTGGTGCCGCCAATGAAACCGAAGTTCCATCCGAGGCCAAGCAGGATGAGCGCAATAGAAAAATGCGGGAATGTGATGCCGCTCAATGCCATGAGTCCTGCGGCTATCAATATGCCCATGCCGACACTGGTAATTAAATTCACGCCGAAACGCTTGATCCACAGGCCCGTGAAAAAGCTGGGCACAAACATGGCCAACACATGCCATTGAATGACATAAATTGAAGCGTCAACATTAAAGCCACAGATTTTCATGGCGACGGGAGCTGCCGTCATCATCAAGTTCATCAACGCATAGGAAGCGATGGCCGTTGCCATAGCGACGACCAATTTGGGTTGGCGCAATAATTCCGGCCAGCTTCTTTGCGGGCCTTGGATTTCGGCGGCTGTGGGTTTGGCCACTTGAAGCAAGGAAAACACAACAAGACTCAGCACTGCAAAGACAATTACCGCAACATAAGTTCCGGCAAATGTGAACGGTGCCAACAAATCGCGCGTGTTGCTGGAAATTAAAGTACCTGCAATTGCGGCAACGACGCCGCCAGTGAGCACCCAAGAAATGGCTACTGATTTATCATCTGGCCCGGCAGCCTCAGCGGCGGTGAATGCATAGAAACTGGAGGTTGCTTGCAAGACGCCTTGTAGGGCTGCGCCGATGCAGAACAGATAAAAATCATTATGATAGATCGCCCACACGGAAACCAATGCGCCAAAGATGCTGGAGAGCGCACCACCCACAAACACAGGTTTGCGGCCATAAATTTTCATCAAATATGAAGCGGGCCACACAGCAAGCATGGATCCCACCACAAAGCTGGTGACAGGCCATGTGGCATAACCTTGGTTAGGGGCCAACATCAGCCCCACTAATGGCCCAGTGGCAAAGACGGTGATGACCGCACATGAATAAAGGGATTGAGCGATGGCCAACAGCAGAATGGTAGTGCGCGGCGCTTGGGCGCTCACGCTGCAAATTCTTCCGGGCGGCGCTGACGCGCTAAATTATTCAAAACGGCATTGGCGAAATTTTGTTCTTCGCCGTCAAAAAAAGCGCCTGCAACATTCACATATTCGTTGATGGCCACTTTGGCTGGTACGTTCTCTTTAAACATTATTTCAAAGGCCCCTGCCCGCAGCACGGCGCGCAAAGTGGCATTCAGGCGGTGAAGAGGCCAGTCTTTATCGAGAAGCTTATCCACGGTAGGGTCAATCAAAGCTTGCTCACGCACAGCCCCTTCAACCACCTCGCGCAAATGCTTGAAATCAGCCTCGCCACATTCGCCATCTTCAAAATTTTCACCAACCACTCGGCTGGAAAATTGCGCGAGTGTTTCGCCGAGATCAGCCGTGGCGATATCCATTTGATAGAGAGCTTGCACCGCACCCAAACGGGCAGCAGAACGGGCGATGGGAGGTTTGCGCGGTGAGGTCATAGTGTGGCTGTAGCGCGGTGCCGTGAGGATTACAATGTCACACTTGCATAGCAGATAGGACTTGCCCCGCAAACGCCCTGCCCCTAATGATGCCGCCGCCGGAATGTTCCGGTAATTCTCAGGGCGGGGCGTAATTCCCCACCGGCGGTATAGCCCGCGAGCGCTTCCAGAAATGGAGGGTCAGCAGATCAGGTGTAACTCCTGGGCCGACGGTATAGTCCGGATAAAAGAGATTTGTTGGGTCACTTCGCTTATGGCGAGGTGTCTTTTCATGTCGTCCTGATTCATGGTTGATGAAAGGATTATGAACATGAATCAGATACCCCAAAACAAATTAGTGGCAGGTGCCGCTTATATGATGATGGCAGGCATAGCCTTTGCAATTATCAACGTGATTACCCAAACTGTGACAGGTTCTGCCGATTATGGTGGGCTTGCGTTTAAACCAACGTCTGATGCGTTCTGGCAATATTTCATTGCGCTGGTGGTTTCACTGCCGTTCATTTGGCGCAGCGGCCTTAAATCGCTTCAAACAAAATACCCAGTACAACATATCATCCGTGTGGTCCTCTCCGCATTGGGAGTGCAAGCTTTTGTGTTTGGATTGGCGCATGGTGTGCAAATTTGGCAGGTGATTGCTTTGGTGATGACCTCACCATTTTTCATTTTGCTGGGTGCAAAATTCTATCTCGGCGAGACAGTTGGGCCGAACCGGTGGATCGCTGCCCTGCTCGGGTTTGCTGGGGCCATGATTGTGCTGCAACCTTGGTCAACTGGTTTTAATGTGTGGTCACTTGCTCCAATTGCCGCTGCCATATTGTGGGGTGCTGCATCATTGATCACCAAGCAGCTGACAGGCTTTGAAAAGCCCGAAACCATTACCATGTGGCTTTTGTTGTTGTTGTCGCCCATCAATGCGGTTCTTTCAGTCGGCGCTGGCTTTGAATGGCCTTCGGGACAGGTGCTGTGGTATTTGCTGGCCGGTGGTGTCATTCAATTCATTGCGCAGTATTGTTTGACCAAGGCTTATTCCAAAGCTGATGCTTCGTCACTTCAGCCCTTTGATGATTTGCGATTACCGTTCAACATCATTGCTGGCTTTTTGGCGTTCCATTATTTGCCAGAAGGCAATTTATGGATTGGCATTGCTTTGATTTTGGCAGGCTCTGCTTATTTGTTCTGGAGCGAAAATCAGCGACAGAAATTGGCCGTGGCTACCTAAATAGAATTTAAGAGTCATCCCCCGCCTTTTGGCGGGGGAAGATTTCAAATGAACTTGCAAAATCAGTTTGAAGTATGCACTGCTCGATGACTTAACAGGAGCGGCCATGAGATTTTCTATTACACGTTTGCCTTTGCTTTTAGTCTTTGGCCTGACAATTTCAAACGCGCAGGCATTCACTGTTGGGCGTGATAACGGCGCATTTTTGGTCGCCGAAATTACTCCGGATAACAAGGGGACAGTTGCGGAAACGCCAGCAGTTGAAACAGAGATTCCTGATGAACCAGCGGCTGATGCACCTGCCGAAGATACGCCATTTATTGATGCACCAACCGTCGATGTGTTGCCGGATGAACCTGCCGTTGATTGCCCAGAAGGTGGTGATGGCACTGATGCCTGCCCTTCTGACGACGCAATTCCCGACGAGCCTACTCTTGATGAACCAGTCGACGATGAACCGCCTGTCGATGGCGGTGCGCCTTTTGATGATGAGCCGCCCGCGGAAGATTAAGTTAACTTCAGTTGAAATCAGCGGGTCAATGATGCTCGTAAACACGATTTCATTTCTGTTTTACCTCATTGGCCGGGCAATGTTGCTTGAGCAGCCTTGGTCCCTATTTTTTGCATGATGTCGAGCACTTGGGAAAAATTGACTGCGTCAATTGGGCGGTTCATAATTTTTGCTAACGCTTTTTGCGTCAATTCGCTGTGTGTTGGCAAAAGATGGCTCAGAAGAGTTTGGTCATCGAACCCAATGCAGCGTTGCGAATAGACTGGGGTTGCAGTCGGTAATTTCCAACTGGGTATCGTTTTATCTGTCGCTGTCACATAAATTTGTTGTTCAAATTTTGTGAGGAAAAATACATTTACAAAACTGTCCGTGTCGCTGCTTTGCAGAACATCATAACTCTCTGATTTAGTTGATCCACTATTGTCATAAATTATTTGCAAGCAGGTGTTGGTGTTAGCCGCGCCATTAAAGTCACACCAGTTTTCTGCGAAAACCAAATATTTGACTGCCCCAGTGGCTGCATAGTTTTTTTCATCGAGAATATAATCGACGCCCGACCCATCGGAATTTTGTTTGTAAAACATGTGAGCGCATTTGGCCTGCATTAATGTCGGCTGAGGTTTTTCTGATTGAAATGTAAAGTATCCCACATAGGGGTAAACGTCGGCAGCGACGGAGGGCCTTGATAAAACCTGAAATGCAAAAAAAGCAATAGAGTATAGGCAGATGCTTAAAACAATGCGTAGGTTTTTCTTGCTTGTTTGCTTCACTCTGAGTCGCCTTCTTCATTGGAAAGTTCGCCGAGCAATTCTTCAAAGTCTTTCGCTTCGCGGAAATTCCGGTATACAGATGCAAAGCGCACATAGGCAACATCATCGAGGTTTTTCAAACCTTCCATCACCAATTTGCCAATGACTTCCGATTTAATCTCGGTCTCTCCGAGGCTTTCGAGCTGGCGCACAATGCCCGAAACCATGCGTTCAATGCGCTCGCCATCGACGGGTCGCTTACGCAAGGCGACTTGTACAGAACGTGCTAATTTATCACGATCAAAAATCGTGCGGCGACCAGAGCGCTTTACGACGCTCAGCTCTCGCAATTGGACACGTTCAAAAGTTGTAAAGCGACCTGCGCAATCCGGGCAGGCCCGTCTTCTCCGAATGGCTGTTCCATCCTCAGTTGCCCGCGAGTCTTTCACTTGGGTATCGGCATTGGAACAGAACGGGCAGCGCATTGAAGTTAAACCTTTACATTAGGAGTAGATCGGGAACCTTTTGGTAAGTGCCATGACTTTGCTCTTTACGGCTTTTTCCACTTTAAAATTGCCTGCTTCACCGTTTTTGCCAAGACCATCCAACACCTCGTTGATAAGGCTGCCAATTTCTCGGAATTCCGCTTCTTTAAATCCGCGCGTGGTGCCTGCTGGCGAA
>JANOXS010000046.1:0-10293 GCA_031418535.1 Hyphomicrobiales bacterium
ATACCGCGCAAATCATCGCCGAAGAAATGGGCCACAAGGTGAAACGCGTGTCTGAAGCTGACGTGGTTGAAGGCCTCGACATTCAAGACGATGCGCCAGAATCGCTGTTGCCGCGTCCACCAGTGGTTACCATCATGGGTCACGTTGACCATGGTAAAACATCATTGCTCGATGCGATCCGCAAGACCAATGTGGTTACCGGTGAAGCAGGCGGCATTACCCAGCATATTGGTGCTTACCAAGTGAAAACTGCCAATGGCATTGTGACGTTCATTGATACGCCGGGCCACGAGGCCTTTACCTCGATGCGTGCTCGTGGTGCGCAGGCAACTGATATCGTGGTGCTCGTTGTTGCTGCTGATGACGGTGTTATGCCGCAAACTATTGAAGCGATCAGCCATGCGCGTGCTGCCGGTGTTCCAATTATCGTTGCGATCAACAAGATGGATAAGCAGACGGCTAATCCAACGCGGGTGCGCACAGATTTGCTGCAACATGAAATCGTTGTTGAAAGCATGGGCGGCGACACTATGGATGTTGAGGTTTCCGCAGCCAAGGGAACCAACTTGGATAAATTGCTTGATGCGATTTTGCTTCAAGCTGAAGTTCTCGATCTGAAAGCCAATCCAAACCGCATGGCTTCTGGCCTTGTGGTTGAAGCGCAGCTTGATAAGGGCCGAGGCCCTGTGGCCACTGTTCTCGTGCAACGCGGCACATTGAAACTGGGCGATCTGTTTGTGGCTGGTTCTGCTTGGGGCCGGGTTCGCGCACTCATCGATGATAAGGGTGCGCATGTGAAAACCGCTGGGCCTTCGGCTCCGGTTGAAGTGCTGGGTCTTAATTCTGCGCCAGAAGCGGGTGATCGTTTCGACGTGGTTGAGAATGAAGCGCGGGCGCGTGAAATTACTGATTACCGTGAGCGTAAGCGCCGCGAGACGCGTGGCACAGGTTCAGTTCGTTCGTCACTCGAACAAATGATGAGCCAGCTCAATCAAGCAGGCCGTGCGGAATTCCCAATCTTGGTGAAGGCCGACGTTCAAGGTTCAGCTGAAGCCATCGTGCAAGCCATTGAAAAAATCGGCAATGATGAAATCCGCGCTCGCGTCGTTCATTATGCGGTGGGTGGTATTTCGGAAAGCGATATCAACTTGGCCTCGGCATCTGGTGCTGTGGTGCTTGGCTTTAACGTGCGTGCCAACGGGCAGGCGCGTGATGCTGCGCAAAAGCAAGGTATCGAAATTCGCTATTACAATATCATCTATGATCTTGTTGATGATATTAAAGCGGCCATGGGCGGCAAGCTTGCTCCGGAAATGCGTGAAACATTCCTGGGCAACGCGAAAATCTTGGAAGTGTTCAACATCACCAAGGTTGGCAAAGTTGCTGGTTGTATGGTGACCGAAGGTACGGTTCAACGTGGTGCGAAAGTGCGCTTGATCCGCGATAACGTGGTGGTGCATGACGGCGAGCTTTCAACACTGAAGCGCTTCAAGGACGAAGTGAAAGAAGTGCAGAGCGGACAAGAATGTGGCATGGCATTTGCGAACTATGAAGACATGCGCGCTGGCGATGTGATCGAGTGCTTTAGAGTTGAGAAGGTGCAACGGACGCTGGCTTGATTTCTCACTTAGTCCCCTCCCCCTTGTGGGGAGGGCTAGGGGGGGGGTCGCGCTTCAGTGAGCAATTTGCTTTAGTAACTTTGTTGAACTGAAACTTCGAACCCCGCCCGACCCCCACCCCAACCCTCCCCACACGGGGGAGGGGGAAGAAACATATATGATTTCCGGCCTCAGCCACCTTACCTTCATCGTCCGCGACCTCGAAAAAATGTCGCGCCTGATTGTCGATGTTTTCGGCGGACGCGAAGTCTATGCGAGTGGTGCAAAGCAACACTCCATCTCCGCCGAAAAATTCTTCGATGTTGGCGGACTTTGGATTGCCATCATGCAGGGAGACCCTCTGCCAACGCGCACTTACAATCATGTTGCATTCAATGTTTCCCTTGCGCAGTTAGAAAAAGCCAAATTGGCGATTGAGAAACTGGGTTTGGAATTCCGTACTTCCCGCCCGCGTGTCGAAGGCGAAGGGCAGTCGCTTTATTTTCATGATTATGATAATCATCTGTTTGAATTGCACACGGGCACGCTCGAAGAGCGATTAGCCGCTTACAAAAAACTGGACGAACTTTAATTATGGCCCACTCTTCTGCCCCCTCCCAACGTATGCTGCGTGCTGGCGAACTTATTCGTCATGCGCTGGCTGATATTTTTCTGCGTGGCGAGACCAATGACCCGGAATTGGACAAGCTGACCCCCAGCATTGTGGAGGTGCAGATTTCGCCCGACTTGAAAATTGCCACGGCCTATGTGCGCACCTTAATTATGGGCCAAGAAGAGCAATTGCTCATAGCCCTTAAACGCAACCGTAAATATATTCGCATGTTGATGACGCCGAAACTGCAAATGAAATATACGCCAGATATTCGGTTTCGCATCGATACCGCCCTAGACTACGCCGGTAAAATTGATGCTATATTGCGCAGCGATGTGGTGAAACGCGATCTCGATAAGGAATGATCTGATAAATGAGGTGCGCCCCTCAAAATGAGTTGTGCACTCGTTCATAATCCTTTATCCGACACTCAACAAAATTTAAAACCCAAGCAGGAGTTGCCTCATGGCCCGCATTACCCTTCGACAATTGCTCGATCACGCCGCTGAATTTGACTATGGTGTGCCAGCCTTCAACATCAATAATATGGAACAGGCTCTGGCCATTATGTCGGCCGCTGCTGCCTCTGATGCGCCCGTAATCATTCAAGCTTCGCGCGGTGCGCGGTCTTATGCCAATGACATTATGCTGCGCCACATGATGGATGCGATCACCGAAATTTATCCCAACATTCCCGTCTGCGTTCACTTGGACCATGGCAATGAAGCGGGCACCTGCATGACCGCCATTCAAAATGGCTTCACATCAGTGATGATGGATGGTTCGTTGCTTCTGGACGGCAAAACACCAGCCGATTGGGCCTATAATGTGGGTGTGACCAAAACTGTGACAGACATGGCGCATTTGGGTGGCATTTCTGTTGAAGGCGAACTCGGCGTTTTGGGTTCCTTGGAAACTGGCATGGGCGACAAGGAAGACGGCCACGGCGCTGAAGGCGTTTTGAGCCATGATCAACTTCTCACCAACCCAGATGAAGCTGTGAAGTTTGTGAAAGAAACCAATGTGGATGCCTTGGCGATTGCCATGGGCACATCACACGGCGCTTACAAATTCAGCCGCAAGCCTGATGGCGCAGTGTTGGCGATGAACGTGATTGAAGAAATTCACAAGAAGTTGCCGAACACCCATCTTGTGATGCATGGCTCGTCTTCTGTTCCGGAAGATTTGCAAGAGATCATCAACAAGTTCGGCGGCCAGATGAAGCCAACGTGGGGTGTTCCAGTTTCGGAAATTCAACGCGGCATCAAGCACGGCGTGCGCAAGATCAACATCGACACCGATAACCGCATGGCAATGACAGGCGCCATCCGTAAAGTGCTGTTCGAAGATAAATCTGAATTCGATCCGCGCTAATATCTAAAGCCCGCCATGGAAGCGATGAACAAGCTCTGCGCACAAAGATTTGCAGAGTTCAACACCGCTGGGCAAGCTTCTAAAATCAAGAAGGTGCTGTCAGTCGCCGAAATGGCCAAGCGCTATAAGGACGGAAGTCTGGCGCAGAAGTTTGCGTGAGGGTTAAGTAAGGGACCTCATCCGCCCCTTCGGGGCACCTTCTCCAAAGGAGAAGGGTGGTAATTAGCTTCGCCCTTCTCCTTTGGAGAAGGTGGCCGAAGGCCGGATGAGGTCCCTAGCAACCGCGATATGTTAAATATGGCTCCCATCTGGGGGCCTTTTTTGTTAACTTCCATAGGTCCAGATTGTTTGCCCCTTTCCCAAAACTGTTTGACATGCCATCCTGAATTTACAAAAGAAGGGAGTCATAACTTGAGCGCGACATTGACAGTCGGACAAATTCCTGATGCCAATTTAGTTGCCAAAATCTTGGCATATATTGACAGGTCGCATGAACCGAAGGGTAACAAGGCGGCGAGATTTCTTGGACGGCTGATTGGAATATCCAAGCCCAGTGACCATGCACAAAAAGTTATTGAGACTTGGAAGAAAAGCACCATTCTAGAACAAATGATTGATACATTGAACCTTGCTTCAGTTGATTTTTTTCTTGGTCACGCTGCTCAGCTGGATGGTCTGAAGGATTCAGCAGAGGCGATTGATCAATGTCGTTGGCGTAATCTTCCCTACTATATCCATTCAATTTGGTTGCCTCTAGCGGGGGTTCATGCTGACCCTGAGGTAGTTGATGTGTCAGGCTGGCCCTTTCAAATTGGCACGACAATGGGACTGCAGAAAGACCTAGAAGAAATTGCCTTGAAATCTGACAAAGGACTAGGCAGCAAACCGGAACTTTTTGACCTTATGATCAGACAGCCAGATGATTTCTACAAAGCGGTTGGTGATGGGCTGTCGCCTGACCAAACACTTCGATGGGTGTGGTATGCCTACAAATTCGGAGCCGAACTAGCCGCTTCAAAAAATATGCCACTTTGGCAAGCTGGATAATTTCATTGACCTTGAACGATATCTGGAACTGTAGTTTGGCATCACCCCGCCCTAGCACTGATCTTCAAATCCAACGCGCTCATCACTTTCAATATTGTTGCAAACTCGGGGTTGCCTTCGGCGCTCAGAGCTTTGTAGAGGCTTTCGCGTGAGAGGCCCGTTTTGCGGGCCACTTCGGTCATGCCTTTGGCGCGGGCCACTGTTCCTAAAGCGTGGGCGATGAGCAAGGGGTCTTCGGTTTCAAAAATATCTTCGAGATACACACTCATGGCTTCGGGTGTGTTCAGATATTTTGCAGCATCGAAGAGGGTTGTTTTCACTTTCGTCATGTCAATTCTCCAAATTCTTTGCCAGCAATTTCGCAGCTTTAATATCCTTCTCTTGAGTAGACTTATCTCCACCACAAAGTAGAACAATCACGCGCTCGCCCTGCCTGACAAAGTAGACACAGTAGCCCAGCCCATAATGAATGCGCATTTCAGAAATGCCTTCACCAACGGGTGCCACATCTCCCGCGTTACCAACTGCCAAGCGCTCGACGCGTGCAGAAATTTTAGCTCTTGCGCGGTCATCCCGCAAACCTTCTACGAAATCAACAAATGTAGAAGTTTCGCGGATTTCGATCATTTTTTATGTGTATCCCATGGAATACAATTTGTCAACTAAAAACAGCGAGAAACAGGATGTTTGCTTTCGACGGGGTGACTGTTTGATGTATGATCTTATGCATCGCAATCGTCGTAAAGTCATAATGCAAAACTCATCGCTTCTTCGCACTCTGCCTTATGCTGGCACTTTGCCGTTTGTGCTGGGTGCTGCTGCCCCGCTCTCGACCACATTGCCCACACTCATTTACATGATCCTGTTTGTTGATGTGCAGCATCTGGTTTTGTCATATGGCCTGATGATTTTATCTTTCATGGCGGGGGTGCATTGGGGGCAGTATTTATCGGGGCTTCGGCCGCGGCTCAATTTGCTATTGAGCAGTAACGCAGTGGCGCTCACGGCGTGGGGCTGTTATATTTTGCTCTCGCCAATTTACATCTGCTTTGCGTTTGCTGCGTTATTTGCGCTGCTTTATGTGATCGACACCAAGCTTTCGCTTGATCCAAGCTACTTACAAACACGGCGCAATGTAACATGTATCGTTTGCATCAGCTTGGTCGCGGTGGCATTCTCTTAAATTCAGCATCGGGAGACTAGCCCATGAGCATTCTCTATTATTCGCGCAATCCTAATCCACGTCTTGCTCTTGCAGTGGCGCGGTATTTGTCGGCGCCTGTGACATTACAATGGGCCTCGCCGTTTGCGCCGGATCAAGCGGAGAAATTCAAGGCGCTGAACCCCACGCAGCTTATTCCTATTTTGACTGAAGATGGCCCGCCGCTGTGGGAGGCGGATGCAATTGCTTGCCGTCTCTCTATGATGGTGGGGTCTAATTTTTGGCGGATGGATGCTGATCTGCCAGATATGATCCGCTGGATCAGTTGGGGCAAACCGCATTTTGTTCATGCGTGTGATATGGTGCATTTTGAAGTGGGCACCAAGCAGCGCTATCACCCCGGGCCAGTTGATCAAGCCAAGGTTAAAACGGGACTTGAACTTTTTCATCGCAGTGCCGCCCTGCTTGATGCACACTTAGCGGGCCGCGAGTTTCTACTGGACAGCGGCATGAGCTATGCCGATTTCCGCATGGCGACTTTTCTGCCTTTCAATGATGTGGCGAAAATGCCCCTCACTGATTACGCAAACATCAATCGCTGGAACAAAAACCTCGAAGCGCTTCCCGCTTGGACTGACCCCTTTGACGGTCTCAACACGCCAGAGCTGCCACCCATCCAAGCTCAAGCGCAGGCCATGGAAAGCACCGAGACTTAAGCTTCAATCCAACTTCGTCATGCAATCGTAAACTTGGGATGACACTTGTAAATTTCCAACCCACACGCGCTGCAGGCCTATCGCGTCTTTCACACTTCGTGGCCTCCGCCGGGCGGCACTATCAGAACAATCGCAATGCTGATTTAGGGCCGGATGACCGCAGTAATGTTTCAGCCCTGTCGCCCTATATTCGGCACCGCTTAGTAACCGAGGAGGAAGTATTGCGCGCTGTGCTTGCCAAGCATTCATACGCTGCTGCTGAAAAATTTATTCAAGAGGTGTTCTGGCGGAGCTATTTCAAAGGCTACTTGGAATCGCGGCCCTTTGTTTGGCAGAATTACCGCGCAGCATTGGCAAATTTGAAACTGCAGGGCGGATTGTTGAAAGCTTATGATGCTGCCATTTCCGGCCACTCGGGCATTGAATGTTTTGATGCGTGGGTGGCTGAGCTTATTCAGACTGGTTACCTCCATAACCACGCTCGCATGTGGTTTGCATCAATCTGGATTTTTACGTTGCGTTTGCCTTGGGAATTGGGTGCCGATTTTATGATACGGCATTTGCTGGATGGTGACCCCGCATCAAACACGCTGTCATGGCGCTGGGTGGCCGGGCTTCACACCAAAGGCAAAATCTATTTGGCGCGGGCTGACAATATTGAAACTTACACGCAAGGGCGCTTCTCACCAACAGGTTTGGCGCGTGAGGCTATTGCGTTTGAAGAACCTGCATTGCCGCCCGCGCAAAAAATATCGCAGATGCCTGAAAGTTATTCCGGCGGCAAAGTTGGATTGCTGCTGACGGAAGAAGATTTGCATTCAGAAAGTTGGCGTGTGGATGCAGTGCAAGTTGTGGCCGTTGCGGGAGCTTCACAGGTGATGGCCTCTGAACGGGTTACACAGTTTAAAACTGGTGCCATGACAGATGGTGTGCGGCGGGCATCTGATAAGTTTGGTGTGCCGGGTGAAGTCCTGCACGGGCTGGAGGCAGAGCACATTTTGACATGGGCAAAAGCCCAAAACCTCAAAACGATTGTGACTGCTTATGCGCCCGTGGGGCCGGTTGCTGAGATGCTTGCTCTGCTAAAGTCTTCCGACATTAAAATCGTCCAATTGCGCAGGCCATTTGACACCGCAGCTTGGCCGCATTGCAGCAAGGGATTTTTCGCTGTGAAAGAGAAAATCCCAGAGCTCTTGCAATGGATTGTTGAAACCAATCACCCGCAATTGAGTTTGATTTAATGCCTGAAGGCCACACCATTCACCGTGCCGCACGAGATCAGCGATCGATGCTTGCTGGCAAGACATTAAGCGTGGCGTCACCTCAGGGACGGTTTTTTGAGGGCTCTGCGAGGCTCGATGGCGCGAAGTGCTTGGCCGTGGAGGCTTATGGCAAACACCTGATCTATCAATTTGAAAATGAAATGGCATTGCATATTCATTTGGGTTTGTTCGGGCGCTTTCGCACCGCCAAACTACCCGCCGCTGAGCCACGGGGAGAAGTGCGCGTGCGCATGATAAGCGATAGCCATGTTGTCGATATCAATGGCCCGAACACCTGCGAAGTTTTGGACCCGGCTGAACTTGCAGCGCTCATCAAACGCATTGGTCCTGATGTGTTGCGCAAAGATGCGAACCCCGATTTGGCCTTTGCCCGCATCGCGAAAAGCAAATCTTCAATTGGCCAAATGTTGATGGACCAAGCCGTGATCGGCGGCATCGGTAACATTTACCGCACAGAAATTTTGTGGCGACAGAACGTGCACCCGCTCACACCGGGCAACCAAATCAGCCGCGAGGTTTTTGATCGGCTCTGGGCTGACTCAGTTTATTTGTTGGAAATTGGCGTGAAGAATAACGCGATCATTACTGTCGATGGCGTGAAAAAATCGCGCTCGAAATATGGCGAGCGCGTGAATATTTTCAACAAACCACATTGCCCCGCTTGCGCCGGCGATATCAAAAAATTTGAAATCACCAAGCGCAGAGCTTTCATGTGTGAAGCGTGTCAGCCACTTTAGGCGGCGTTCGCCCGCTTGGGTAAAACCCAATTTGGGCGCACAAAATGACATGTATAACCGTTGGGGATGCGCTCCAGATAATCTTGGTGCTCAGGCTCTGCCAACCAGAAATCTCCCGCAGGCTCAACTTCGGTTACAATGCGCCCCGGCCAGATGCCACTGGCATTTACATCGGCAATTGTATTAATCGCCTCATGGTGCTGCGCCTCATCGGTGTAATAAATGGCAGACCGATACGCCATGCCTTGATCATTGCCTTGGCGGTTTTTGGTTGAAGGATCGTGGATTTGGAAAAAGAATTCCAGCAGCTTGCGATAGCTCATGAGTGCCGGATCAAAAGTCACCTCAATGCCTTCAGCGTGTGTGCCGTGATTTCTGTAGGTGGCGTTTTTCACATCACCACCAGTATAACCCACACGGGTTGAAACTACGCCCGGCATTTTGCGGATCAAATCCTGCATGCCCCAGAAACAGCCGCCAGCCAAAATTGCTTTTTGAATTGTCATCACACATCCTCCACTTGATCTAAGTAGGCTCCATAGCCTTGGGTTTCCATTTCGTCTTTCGGCACAAAGCGCAGGCTCGCCGAATTGATGCAATAGCGCAGGCCACCTTGGTCGCGGGGGCCATCATTAAAAACGTGGCCCAAATGGCTGTCGCCATGGGTGGAGCGCACTTCCACCCGTACCATGCCATGTGTGGTGTCACGCAATTCATTGACGTGTTCGTGGTCAATTGGCTTGGTGAAGCTGGGCCAACCACAGCCGGATTCAAATTTATCCGATGAGGCAAACAGAGGTTCACCCGAAACGATATCGACATAGATTCCGGTTTCGTGGTTATCGAGATATTCGCCTGTGCCTGGCCGCTCGGTGCCGCTTTGTTGCGTCACACGGAATTGCTCTGGCGTTAAGGCGGCAACGGCGTCTTTGGTTTTTTGATAGGTTTTCATTTTGGCTCCCATTCTAACTCACCAGTTATGGGGACATCGAAACTACATTCCAAGACCAGCACACGAAACTGTGATGATCAGCTAAGATTACTTATCGCGCACGACTGTTTGTTCTTGTACGCCCAAACCTTCCACACAGATGCGCATGTGATCGCCGGGTTTCAAGTATTTTGGTGGCTTCATTCCCATGCCCACTCCGGGGGGTGTTCCGGTGGTGATGATATCGCCGGGCATCAAAGTGAAAAACTGGCTGAGATAGGCAACTATATGTGCCACGCCGAACACCATCGTCGATGTGTTGCCATTTTGCACACGCTTGCCGTTAAGCTCCAGCCACATTGATAATTTTTGCGGATCCTTCACTTCGTCTGTTGTGACCAGCCATGGGCCAATGGGGCCGAACGTGTCATAGGATTTTCCCTTGGTCCACTGGCCAGATCGCTCCACTTGGAATTCACGTTCGGACAGATCATTTATAGTGCAATAGCCGGCCACATGTTTCAGCGCATCAGCCTCTTTTATATTTTTAGCTTTGGTGCCAATGATCACCCCGAGCTCCACTTCCCAATCGCCTTTTTTTGATTTTGGGGGCAAGGTCACGGTATCGTTCGGGCCGGAAATGCAATTTATTTGTTTGGTGAAAACCACCGGTTCCTTGGGCACTTGCAAGCCAGATTCGGCTGCATGGTCGGAATAGTTCAAGCCAATCGCAATAAATTTGCTAGATTTAGCAACACACGCGCCAATGCGTGGCTTGCCTTTGACCAGTGGCAAAGTTTCGATTTTGATTTTACGCAGCTTGGCCAGTGCC
>JANOXS010000047.1:0-4590 GCA_031418535.1 Hyphomicrobiales bacterium
CCCAAGGGTTTGAGCCGCCTCTTGCAACGCATCGGCCGTGCCAATCACCGGCTCGAGGAAGCGAGCAATGCGCTTCTTGTGCCGTCCAATCGTTTTGAAGTGTTGGAATGCGAGGCGGCAGCGGAGGCCGTGGCCGAGAACGCCCAGGACACCGAGTATCCGATGATTGCGAAATTCGATGTGCTGGCCCAGCACATCATGGGACGCGCCGTGGCCGGGTCTTTTTTTGCCGATGCCCTTTTTGCCGAAGTCAAAAGCGCCTTCACCTTCCGCAACCTGAGCCTCGAACTTTTCGACCAGACTTTGGATTTCGTGGCGACGGGTGGCTACGCGCTCAAGGCCTATGAACGCTATGCCAAATTGAAGCGCGATGCAGCTGGTCATTATCGCCTTGCGCATCCGCTTCTGGCGCAGCGCTATAAAATGAACATGGGCACCATTATCGGTGCTGAAATGCTGAAACTGCGTTTGGCTGGCGTGCGCACGAGGCTCGGCAAACGCACTGTAACCGGCGGACGCATCCTCGGCGAACTGGAAGAATACTTCCTCTCTCAGTTACGCTTGGGCGATACATTTTTATTCAGTGGCGAAGTATTGCGCTTCGAAGGTTTGGATGAGTTCGGAGCATTGGCGACACGAGCACCGGGCCGTGACCCCATGATCCCGTCGTATCAGGGCGGCAGATTTCCGCTCTCCACATATTTAGCAGAACGTGTGCGCGGAATTTTAGCTGACAAAACCAAGTGGCAGCATTTACCAGCGCAAGTAAAAGAATGGCTCAACACTCAAAGCTGGGCCTCGGTTATTCCGCGTGCCGATCAAATATTGGTTGAAACTTTTCCGCGCGCCGATAAACATTATCTGGTGTGCTATCCGTTTGAAGGCAGGCTCGCGCAGCAAACCCTTGGCATGTTGCTTACCAGAAGGTTGGAGCGTTGGGGTGCCAAACCGATGGGCTTTGTGGCTTCAGAATATGCATTGGTCATTTGGACACTTAGCGACACGTCAGCCATGATTGCCAGTGGCAAACTCTCCCTCGCAAAACTTTTTGACGAAGATATGCTGGGCGATGATTTGGAAGCGTGGTTGGCCGAGTCAAATCTGATGAAGCGCAGCTTCAGAAATTGCGCAATTATTGCTGGATTGATTGAACGCAATTTTCCCGGCAAGGAAAAAACCGCAAGACAAGTAACCGTAAACACTGATCTTCTATATGATGCGCTGCGCAGCCATCAGCCTGATCATATTTTATTGCGCGCTGCATGGGATGATGCCGCCGAAGGTTTGATTGATGTGCACAGGTTGGGTGCCATGTTAAAGCGCATCAAAAATCAAATCATCCACAAAGCTCTGGAGCGCGTGTCACCACTAGCGGTTCCCATCTTGCTTGAGATTGGCCGCGAATCAATTTACGGCGATGCCCATGATGCCCTTCTCGCCGAAGCTGCCGACGAACTCATTAGAGAGGCCACAAGGCTTGTCTAAACAGCACCACATTATGCTGGCTGGGGTGAAGCTATTGCCCGATTTATCAGGGGCGATTTATCTGCCCGATTATCAAACCATGATCATTTCGGATTTGCACTTGGAGCAGGGATCAAGTTTGGCCAGGCGAGGAATTCATATTCCGCCCTTTGATACTGCGGTTACTCTGACGCTCCTCGAAACCGTCGTCGCAGAAGCTGCACCCAAGCGTCTGATTTTTTTGGGCGATAGTTTTCACGATTCTGCCGGTGAAGATCGCTTGTCTGAAGAGTCGACCGAACGCTTGCGGTCAATTACAACTTGCTATGAAACTTTGTGGATTATTGGGAACCATGATCCTTTGCCGCCTGAAAAACTAGGAGGCCAAGGGGCAGCGCAGATTGCCCTTGGGCCGCTGACCTTGCGCCATGAGCCTGCCCAAAGACTGGATGGTACGGTTGAAATTGCAGGCCATCTCCACCCCGGCTGTGGGCTCAGCCAACGCGGTCGCCGCATTTATGGCAAATGTTTTGTGAGCGATGAAACCAGACTGATCATGCCGGCCTTTGGGGCTTACACAGGCGGACTATCAATAATGTCAGATGCTTTTAGTGGCCTCTTAGATAGAAAGACGGCGCAAGCCTATATGATAGGCCGCGCCGCGCTTCATAAATTTCCGATGTCGAGGCTCAGCTAGTCTTTGATTGCAAGAGACTGACGAGTTCAGGGGTCACTTCGCCTGTCACTTTCATGCCCTCTTGTAATTGGAACAACCGAATTGCGTTAGCGGTGCGTCCACCCATTTTGCCGTCAGCGGTGCCAATTTTATAGCCCAGCTTATCAAGCAGATTTTGTGTTTCACCGATTAAGTTTAGGGGTTGCGCAGTTTCAAGTGCTGCAACATTTTGCAAAACGCCCGCTTTCCAAGCGCTGTCGTCAATCGCCACAACATTGGCCACATCAGGGGCTTTCGTGGGTTGCCAAGATTTCAAACGGGCTTTCACTTTGGCAACCGCATCAGCTGAAAGTGATTTGGCCAAAGCGTCTGCGTGGGTTTTAGCATCTGCATCTTGTTGGTCGGCAGCAGCATAATACCAGAATAAGGCTTCAACAGCATCTGGCTTGGTGCCAAGGCCACGTTCAATCAAAACCGCTAAGTTAAATTCACTGTCTTTCAGACCGTGGCTTGCAGCCAAGCTGAACCATTTATAAGCCCGCGCATAATCTGGCGAACCAGCATCATTGCTCGCCGAAATCACAGCCGCATTATGCATGGCGCGAACGTTGCCCAGTGCTCCGGCACGTTCATACCATGAGAGCGCTGCTTTCATGTCTTTGGTCACTCCCTTGCCGCGCTCAAAGAGTGTCGCAACACGGTATTGCGCAGGAGCTGAGCCCGAGGCCGCAGCCTTGCCATACCAATAAGCCGCCTTCGCAAAATCAGCAGTAACGTTTTCGCCATTCAAATAGCGCGTGGCCACCACAAACTGTGCATTGGCATCGCCATTTCTGGCAGCGGAACGAAGCTCTTCAGGACCGATTGCAGCATCCAACGCGACAGGATCCGCAGCCATGACTGGAGGAGCAACAGCGACGGGAAGTGAACCGGTCAGAATATCATCGGTTCCTAAATCGCTACGCTGTTCAGGAACTGGCACCACCGAGTTTTGCTCTAATGGTGCAGCTTGTGGCGCAGCTGGCGCAACTGTTGGCTCTTCAGCTGGCGCTGGTTCCATAGATGCAGCTGGAGCTTTAACCAGAGGCTGTTCGATCGCGGCTGGTTCAACATCACCGCCATTTTGCGCAGCACTGCCAATAATGTTTTTGCCGACAAAGAAAGCAAACATCGACAAGAGCAGTATGCCAGAGAGCACTAATGTGCGGCGGCTGCCACCCGCGGTATTGTTGTTTGCAGGTTTAATTTCCGGAGGAAGTTTCACATCACCTGCCAGCACCGTGGCTTTAGCGACTTTGCCGGATTTCATAAACGGTAATTTGAAGCTCATCAGCTTTTTAGATTTTTCTTCGCTGAAGCGCGCAGCAGAAGGTGAAATGCCACCCAGCAAACTTTTCTGTTGTGAAGCCGCCTGAGCGGCCCGTGCCATGGCGAGGAAATCAACTGAACCAGTCGGAGCTTGGGCCGCAGCTGCACTCGCACCAGCTGACATCAACGACTCGAACGGATTGGTTGATGCTGTTGGAACCTGATTATCAAAGGGACTATTTGGCACCTCAACATGTGCTGCTTCAAACACAGGAGCAGGCTCAGGCGCTTGTGACATCGCAGGTGCATCCTGCATAATTTCAGCAAAAGGCGAAGCCTGAATTTCTGGCGGATGAATCTCAGAGTGGAAATCAACCAAGGTTTCTGAACCAGACAGCGGAGCTGGTGCCGCAGCTTGGGCCACGCGCTGCCCAATGGCTGCAGTTTCAAGTTCGGCAAGTTTGCTTACAATCTGTTCAAGTGTTTCATGAACCGCTTCAAGTGTTTCTTGATTGCGTGAATCTGCATGATGAGATGCTTCACGCACCGCTTGAAGACCCTGTTCTAACGCCATGATTTCAGGCGAACCAGTGAGATTAACTGGGCCAGATTGTTGGCTCATCAGCTGTTGGCCCATGCGGTGTGCGGCGTCTTCCGCCACTTCCTTGGTCCAATTGCGGCTCTGCTCAATGCTGTCGTAAAGTTGACTGATCGCTTTCTCAATGGTCTCAAGATGCGAGAGCTGATTTTCTGTGCGGCCCAAACGCTCTGTCACTTCGGCAAGTTTATCTTCAAGTTCAATGCGGGCAACGCCGTCGCCTTGCAGCCGGATCGCATCATTCAAGCGGTGGTCAAGCTCAACCATGCGCCGTTCAAGTTCATTGAGCTGGGGCAGATCGCGGCTGGCAGAATGCGATTGTTCAAGACGTTGCGAAATTTCTAGAATGCGCCTGTCCATATCGGCAAGCGGGCGCATGTCAGGGCCTTGTGCCACTCGTGTGGAAAGTTGTTCAACAGCAGAGCGCAGAGCGGTTACATCTTGCGAAGATGTGGCCGCTTCATCAATGCGTCCATTAAGTTTATCAATTTCAGAGCGGAAGCGCTGGATTTCAGCAGGATTGCCGTTGCTTGAAACAAAAGAA
>JANOXS010000048.1:0-25398 GCA_031418535.1 Hyphomicrobiales bacterium
GATCCACCTTCCCCCGCGAGGGGGGAAGATTGAGTAAAAATGAGAGAGCTAACCAACGCTTCCCTCCAAACTAATCCCGATCAGCTTCTGCGTTTCGGCCATGAATTCCATGGGGAGTTGTTGCAGCACATCGCGCACGAAACCGTTGACAATTAACGCAACCGCTTCCTCCTGCGAAAGCCCACGCGACATGCAGTAGAACATTTGATCATCACTGATCTTGCTGGTGGTGGCTTCGTGTTCGAATTGCGCGGTTGAGGTTTTTGACTCGATGTAGGGCACCGTGTGGGCACCGCATTGATCGCCGATCAGCAAGCTATCGCACTGCGTGAAATTACGCGCATTTGTAGCTTTGCGGTGCGCCGACACAAGCCCACGATAAGTGTTATCGCTCCGGCCAGCGGCGATGCCTTTGCTGATGATACGGCTTGATGAGTTCTTGCCCAGGTGAATCATCTTGGTGCCTGAATCAACTTGCTGGCGTCCATTGGAAATGGCGATGGAATAAAATTCGCCGCGCGAACTTTCGCCGCGCAAGATCACACTCGGATATTTCCAAGTGATAGCCGAACCCGTCTCAACTTGCGTCCATGAAATTTTGGAGCGAGCGCCACGGCAATCGCCGCGCTTGGTCACGAAATTATAAACACCACCCTTGCCTTCAGCATCACCGGGATACCAGTTTTGCACGGTGGAGTATTTTATCTCAGCATCTTCATGCGCAATGAGTTCAACCACTGCGGCGTGGAGTTGGCTTTCTTCGCGGGTGGGTGCTGTGCAGCCTTCCAAATAAGAAACGTAAGAACCCTTATCCGCAATGATTAACGTGCGTTCGAATTGGCCTGTATTCTTGGCGTTCATGCGGAAATAGGTTGAAAGCTCCATAGGGCAGCGCACACCGGGGGGCACATAAACAAATGAGCCGTCAGAGAACACTGCACTGTTGAGGCCAGCATAGTAATTATCATTCTGCGGGACCACAGAGCCTAAATACTTCCGTACCAATTCGGGGTGTTCACGCAAGGCTTCGGAAATCGAGCAAAAAATCACCCCTGCTTTGGCAAGCTCGGCTTTGAACGTCGTGACAACCGACACACTGTCAAACACCGCATCAATAGCCACGCGGCCCGCGATCACTTCATTGCCTTCGTCGTCCAAATGGCTGGGCTCACCTTGCTTGCGGATGCCTGCGAGGATTTCTTGTTCCTTCAGCGGAATGCCAAGCTTGGCATAGGTTTCCAATAGCTTGGGATCAATCTCATCCAAGCTTTTCGGCGCGGCCATGGATTTAGGCGCTGCGTAATAATACAGATCTTGAAAATCAATTTTGGGATAATGCACTTTAGCCCACGTGGGTTCTTCCATCTCCAGCCAAACGCGGTACGCTTCCAAGCGCCATTCCAACATCCATGCAGGCTCGCCCTTTTTGTTTGAAATGAAGCGTACGATATCTTCATTCAGACCCTTGGGCGCATAGTCCGACTCGATATCGGTTTCAAAGCCGTATTTATATTTATCGACTTCAATCGTCTTAACGAGATCAATGGTGTCTTGGTCGGCCATAGATTTATGCAGCTTTCGCTTTGGAGCGTTGATTAAGTTTGCGCCAGACGGCGATGAAATGTTGGATGTCTTCCTGCGTCGTGTTCCACCCTAAAGATACGCGAATGGCAGTGGCAGAGATTGCTGGTGCGACACCCATGGCATCAAGCACATGGCTGCGCCCCACTTTGCCAGAGGAACAGGCTGAGCCTGATGAAACCGCAATGCCTTCAAGATCAAAATTCATCAAAGCGGTTTCAGCTTTCATGCCTTCCATGGCAAAGCAGGTGGTGTTGGAAAGTCGCGCCTGACGGTTGGAAAATATCGTTGCGCCTTCAAGACCCACATTGAGCAAATCAGTCAGGTCGCCACAGTCAATTTTGTCAAGTGCAGCTAATGCCCCAAAGCCCGCAATCGCCACGATGTTTTCTGTGCCAGCACGCCTGCGCAATTCTTGGCCACCGCCTTGAAGCAAAGCATCGACAACAAGACCATCACGGATCACCAAAGCGCCAATGCCCTTAGGACCACCAACTTTATGTGCAGCGACTGTCAACAGATCGACGCCCAATAATCCAAAATTCACAGGAATTTTGCCGAAAGCCTGTACAGCATCAACGTGCAACACATGGCCTGCCTTATGGGTCAGTTCTGCAATTGAATTAATATCTTGAATGACGCCAGTTTCGTTATTGGCCAACATCACACTGACCAACGCCTTTGGTCCGACCAACATTTTTTCAAAACGATCTAAGTCGACGCGGCCCTGATCGTCTACTGTGATAATCTCAACTGGTTTGCCAGAAATCTTAGCGGCGTCCAGTACGCAAGGGTGTTCAATAGCACTGACCAGAATTCGCTCCACCGCAACGCCGCGCAGTGCCATATTATTGGCCTCGGTGCCACCAGACGTGAAGGTAATCATTTGCGGCAGGCAACCGAGATTAATGGCTAAAGCTTCCCGCGCATCATCCATAAGTTTGCGAGCATATCGCCCCTCACCATGCACCGACGAAGCATTGCCCACCACATCAAGAGCCGCAAGCATCGCCTGCTTCACGTCAGGGCGCAGCGGGCTGGTGGCATTATGGTCGAGGTATGATCTCATTGAAGCGGCTTCACAAAACGGTCTTTGGCCTGCCGAATGGAAGCCGCCAAAGCCAAATTACGGTTCTGCACCACATCTTCAAGAGTAATTGCATCCAGAAAGTTCATCATCTGGCGGCCAAGCGACGACCAAAGATCATGTGAATTGCAGCGCTCGCCCTTCACACAACCTGGCACGGCATCGCCTGCACATCGGGTCACACTTAAAGTTTCGTCAGCAGCAAGAATCACTTCCGAGATATTGATATCCGCAGCATCGCGCGCCAGCACATAGCCGCCACCGGGCCCGCGCGAACTGGTTACCAAGTTGGCACGGCGCAATTTGCCAAAAAGCTGCTCTAAATATTCTTGGCTAATGTCTTGGCGGTCAGCAATTTCAGTCAAAGACACGGGTTTTCCATTGGCGTGTTCACCAATATCAATCATCGCCATAACGGCGTAGCGTCCCTTAGTGCTCATTTTCATGGGCTTTTGCCTGTTCCATCAACGAAAAGCTTGCTTTTTGCCCCCACGCCTGTGCTAAAGCCGCGGAGCTGGGTTTGCGTCCTCTACAGAGAAAACATTCCGGCTAAAACTACTAAATCCGACTAACGGAGTCAAGTACTGGCTGTCACATGCCGTAACACTCCAATAATACCGAACATGGGAAAAATAATGCCTGAAGTGATTTTTAACGGACCAGCCGGACGCATTGAAGCCCGCTATCACCCTGCCAAAGCAGCTGGAGCGCCAATAGCAATTTTGTTGCATCCGCACCCCACTTTCGGCGGAACCATGAACAACCCCATCGTTCACTCACTCTATCAACTGTTCCAAAGCCGTGGTTTTGCTGTGCTGCGCTTCAATTTTCGCGGTGTGGGCCGCAGCCAGGGCTTGTTTGATAATGGTGCAGGCGAATTGGCCGATGCCGCTTCAGCCCTTGATTGGTTGCAAGCTTTAAACCGTGAATCCAAAATCTGCTGGATTGCCGGAATTTCCTTTGGCGCTTGGATTTCCATGCAGCTCTTGATGCGCCGTCCAGAAATTGGCGGATTTATATCAATTGCCCCGTTGGCCAAGCACTATGATTTTTCGTTCCTCGCCCCCTGCCCGGCCTCGGGCTTATTTGTAAATGGTGGCAAGGATTCCGTCACCCAGCCAGAAGCGGTTCACACTTTGGTTTCAAAATTGAAAACTCAAAAAGGCATTACCATTGAACACACTGTGATGCCTGATGCCAACCACTTCTTCCAAGACCGCATCGAAGAACTGACCAAGATTTGCGCTGACTATTTAGACAAACGACTGACGCAGGAAGTTTGATTTATTCAAACATACTTGCGCCAATTGTGTTGTTCTTTGAATCCGAGCACATCACGAATTTTGCGATTTGAGATAGGCCCTTCATAGTCATCAAGCTTCCGCGTGATTGGCGTGGTGGGGCAATGTTTGGCCAAAAACTGTTCAGTTGGCATATCAGCTGTAATAGTATCGTTGACGGCATTGAACACTTGAAATCCTAAGCCATCTTTTTGCAAGCACAGGTGAACAATTTCACCTAAATCGCGGGCATCAATATAACTCCATGCATTGCGTTTGCGCGTCTCAGGATGAGCGACATAGCCGGGGAAGCGGTCATATTCGTGTGGCTCAATTACATTGCCAATGCGCAGTGCATAAATATCGGCCTTATAGCGGGCCGCAAAAGCCCGCGCCGTTTGCTCATTGATCAGCTTTGAAAGTCCGTAACTATCCATCGGATCAATTTCATAATTTTCATCAAGCGGAAAACTTTTGAAGTCCTTGTCGCCTTCAGCAAAACATACGCCATACGTGGTTTCGCTTGAGGCGATGATGATTTTACGCACACCCAATTTCAAAGCGGACTCGATCACATTATAAGTGCTCACCACATTCGCTGAAAAAGTTTTATTATCAGGCTCAATGAGTACGCGAGGGATTGCTGCAAAATGCACCACAGCATCAGGCGCTTTAGGCGGCTGACCATCGTCGAACCCTTCAAAACCAAAATGTGTCGTCAGCGCATTAAACACTTGGCCACTGTCAGTCAGATCAGCAATTAATGTGTTCACGCCGGGCTGATTGAGCGGCTTCAAATCGACATTGAGAATAGCATAGCCTTTGGCCGCCAGATGTTCGACTGCATAACGTCCCGCTTTGCCCGTGCCACCCGTAAATACAATGCGCTTCGTCATTAAACTCTCCCGCTTACTAAAATACCACCTGTTTGGGGCGAAGCTACACCAGTTGTAGTGGGAAAAGAAATTGGCAATCCTCGCAGGCTGCGCACTGCAAGATAGGCCCACGCTTCGGCTTCCATACTGTCACCGTTCAAGTGCAAATCCTCGGCGACGACAACATTTGGAAGTTCAATTCGCAACGCAGACATCAAAGCGATATTATGCCGACCACCACCACAAATCACCCATTGTTTCACAGGCTTTGCAAACCACTTTGCTGCCGCCGCAATGGATTTCGCGGTGAATGCGGTTAAAGTTGCCGCTCCAACTTCCAACGACAAGCCATCCAAATTCAAATGTGCAAAACTATTGCGGTCCAGTGATTTTGGCGGACGGAGCTCAAAAAAAGGTGATGCCAATGCTTCCCGTAAATGTCTGTCTGAAACAGTTCCAGCACTGGCTAATTTGCCACCCTCATCAAAAGTCTGGCCCGTGTGTTTCTGCACCCAGTCATTGATCAACGCATTGCCGGGGCCTGTGTCAAAGGCCAGCAATTCACCCGATTTTCCCACATAAGTGACATTGGCTACACCTCCGACATTGACAAACGCCACAGGCGGTTCAGTCGCCAGAGCACGATGATAAACCGGAACCAGTGGTGCACCCTGCCCACCTGCCGCAACGTCAGACGCGCGCATATCGTAGACTGTCGGAATGAGAAATCGATCAGCGATAATCTGACCATTGCCCAGTTGCACGGTGAGTTTTTGCTCTGGTCGATGCAAAACCGTCTGGCCATGAAAGCCGATCACATCAATCATACTATTGTCGAAGTCTGTGGTTTCAAAAAACTTTTCGAGTGCTCCAATATGCCATTGCGCAAGCTCTTCTTCCACATGCGCCAGAATGCCAGGGCGTTGCTTTCGATTAGTTATTGAAAGCGCATCTCGCAGGGCTTGCTGCAACAATAATTGGCGTTCCGCAGAATATGGATAAGTCATGCTCGGCCCGCGTTCCACAAAGCCCTCGCCATCAGTGCGGATCAAAGCCACATCAATCCCGTCCAGCGAGGTGCCCGACATTAACCCGATGCTTGTGTAAATTTTTGACATGCAAATCACCCCACGATAAGAGGCCTGTTATGACCCAATTCAAATCAGATTTCCTTAACACACTTTCCACCCGTGGCTTCATTCACCAATGCTCTGACACAGCAGGTGTGGACGCATTGGCTGAAGCGCAAAAATTGATCGCCTATATTGGCTTTGATTGCACCGCCCCTTCACTGCATGTGGGCTCACTTGTGCAAATTATGTTATTGCATTGGCTGCAAGCCACTGGCAACAAGCCAATCGTTTTGATGGGTGGCGGCACAACCCGTGTGGGCGATCCATCAGGCCGCGATGAAAGCCGTAAAATTCTATCGCTCGAAGATATTGAGAGCAACAAGCGCGGCATTCAGCAAGTGTTCGATAAATTCGTGCGCTTTGGTTCTGGTAAATCTGATGCGCTGATGGTGGACAATGCCGAATGGCTGGCGCCCCTGAATTATCTCGACATGCTGCGTGATGTCGGCAAGCATTTCAGTGTCAACCGCATGTTGGCCATGGATTCCGTCAAGCAGCGCCTTGCACGCGAAAGCGAATTCTCGTTCATCGAATTCAATTACATGGTGCTTCAAGCCTACGACTATTCTGAGCTATCACGCCGCTATGGCTGCAACTTGCAAATGGGCGGCTCCGACCAATGGGGCAACATCGTCAACGGCATCGACCTTGGCCGCCGTATGGGCACGCCACAATTATACGCCGTAACATCGCCGCTCATCACACTTTCATCTGGCGCAAAAATGGGTAAATCGGCCAATGGTGCTGTTTGGCTTAATGCCGAACAGCTAAGCCCCTATGACTACTGGCAATTCTGGCGCAATACGGATGATGCCGATGTTGTGCGTTTCCTAAAGCTCTTCACAACTTTACCCTTAGCTGAAATTTCAAAATTAGAAGCCTTGGGCGGTGCAGAAATAAACGAAGCCAAAAAGATTTTGGCAAATGCTGCAACGTCGTTGTTGCATGGATCAGTAGCAGCTGAAGCCGCAGCCGAAACCGCACGCAAAACGTTTGAAGAAGGCCAGTCGGCAACGGGTTTGCCCACAATCGCTGTAGATCTTTCGAGTGGCATAAGTGTATTGGCAGCGTTGGTTCAAGCTGGCTTTGCCAGTTCAAACGGGGATGCAAAACGCTCTATTCAAGGCGGCGCTGTTAAGATCAACGATGTTTCCGTGACTGATGAAAAGCAAACTTTGACAAAGGCCCACCTTAACGCAGAAGGCGCTATCAAACTTTCTATGGGAAAGAAAAAACACGTTTTATTGAAACCAGCCTAAATTAGTTCAACGCGTCCACATCACTCGCCTTCTTCTTTGATTTCGTAAAATCAAAGAAGCGGCGGAAAATTCCCGGCGCTAATGCAGACAGCGGATTGACCTGAATTTTAGGAACTGCCAGCGTACCACCCATGGCATAAGTAACGCCAAACAGGCCTTCATTGTCGTTGCCACCGCTCAGAATATCCCCCAGCAATGGCACATTGTTAAACACACCTGTAACGCCGCACACAGGAATAACTGACCCAGTAATATCCAGCGCACCATCTTGTTTACGAATAACTCCGTCTGCAGTGGCGCACATATCAGTGCCGCGCAAAATTACATCGCCAAGACGCACGAACTTTGCATCAATGCTGAATGGTAAAAACAATTTTTTAAAACTAATCCCACCCTTGCGTGGACCAGATTTTTTAGGTTTGCCGCGTTGATCAAGCTCAGCCAGCGCTGCTTCATTGCGCACTTCAAAATTCTTAATCTGCAACTGGCCATTGCGCAAAGGCGAGCCCTGCTCATTGCCAATCAAGGCGCTGAATTGTAATTCGCCGCCTGCAATTTTTGAATAGAAATTTGCCGCGCGCACTGCTGCACCACCGTCATTGGTGAAAACTTTCATGTCGCGCCCGCTTGCCATCGGTGTCACTTTAATTTGAATATCTTTGCCGCTGAGAAAAACCCCGGCAATGTCGGCTTCCGCAATCTTGCCGCCACGGGCTCGCAGTTTGGCCGAAACATTATTGACAGCCTCTCCGCGAAATGCAGTTACGTGTTTGAAATTCGCATCAAGTGTGAAATCTTGATTGGAATTCGACTCTGATGTCGCTGCGGCTTTACCATCGGTTTGAACAGGAGAAATCAAAGTTTTAATGTAAGGTCTTGCATCGAAATTATTGCCCGAAAGTGTAAGCGCCACAGTGCCGTCACCGGGAACAACGCGCGCCGAAAACACATTGTCATCATCCAAACGAATCTCGTCCATGGTCACAGATTTCATTTTACCATTTGCCGCAATATTGAGATTGCCACGCAACTTCAAACCGGGCCCATCCAATTTAAAATCATCAATAGAGCGCGAGCCACCCTCACCACTGGTAACAGTGAAGGAAGATGTGGTGCCCGCTTGCGCATCGCGTTTCCAACCCACAGCTTGAAGCTTCATTTTCGCTTTCGATAAATCAACCTCGGCCGACACAACTGTTTGTCCCTGATCATTCGTTACTAGTGTTGCTTCAATTGGCGTTGGCCCTGACAGATAATCAGCAATTTTTAAACCGAGTTTTTCTCGGGTTTTCTCATCAAGGATTGCAGAAATCTTCGACGTTGGAGATTGTCCAGTAGGTTTGTTCCAATTTACGACAGCTTCCAAACCATTGACCAAAGCCGGACCAGAAACCGTGATCGCATCTTTCGTTACATCAACCGCCAATTCGCCCTCGGTCAGGTCAATGCCTGGCAGTATTTTTGCAACGCCGGCATCTTGAACCGAAATTTTCGTAACCACTTGCACGCGGTCCTTGGGAACATCTTTAATCAATGGAAAGTTCAAACCGATTTGAACTTTTGCAACGCCGGACACTTTTGGTAATTTCCCTAGATCCGACTTTATTAAATTTAAATCTGGTTGGCTGGCCAAGCCGATCATGGCATCCACCGAGGCACTCAAATTGAAATCAAAATTCCCTATAATTTCATCGTTCATCAAGCCGTGGGCAGCAAATGTTCCATTTTCTAGTTTAACGACACGACCAGAATCGAGTTCCGTTTGACCCGCTGAAACCGAGAGATCAAAATTATTATCGCGCTGCTGCGCCTTGCCTACTCCCCCCGTAATCACAGGCATATTTTTGAAATAATGGGATGTGACATCTGCCAACAAAAATTCAAAATTTATGGCCTTGTCCGGCAAACGTTTGTTTCTTTTAGCTTCAGCTAAAGCATTGGGCGGCAAATTAACTTGAAACGTACCTTCAGATACTCTGCCGCTCACCACATTATCTGCAATCCACTTTCGCGATTTCGGCGCCACAATAGGTGGCCAAATTTTCTTTAAAAGATTACTCGAAACATCCCGCACCCGACCTGCCATTTGAATGCCCGGAGATTCGTCTCCGTCGGTGATAATACCGCGCATCCGCACGCCCGAATTTTGCGACATTACGACAAGATCACTGATATCCAACCGCGGCAATTCCGTGGAGGCTCGACCTGCAAATACTATCCGGTCAATCAGTGTCGGATCATGTTCTTTACCTTGCACATCTAGACTGACATTTTGGGCCTGCAAATTTATGTCAATCGCGGTTAGCCTACCATCGGCACTCCGCACCGGCGAAAACTTACCCGTCAAATCTGCTTTGGTTCCACCCACCAAAATTGAAGAGTTAATCACATCGAAGGCGCCAGTGGTTGCCTGATAATTCACGTGAAAATTGCCATCATCCACAAGAATAGGCTCGGCGAGATACTCAGGAAGATTAAGCTCCCCTGCAGCGGCCCGCAATTCAGCAAAAGCTTTGGTCACCGTGCCGTCTTCATTGGCCTCCACTTCAACATGACCAGACAAAGGCGTGTTCACTTTGGCAAACTGCGAAAGCGCAAATATTTTATCCGCCACATGAGCAGGCACCAAATTATCGATCGTCGTGCTGATTGAAAATGATTTCACAGCGCGCTGATAAGTAATTGTAATTTCACTGTGCCAAGGTGCGACTTTGCTGGCCACATCTGCTTTTGCCAAAACCACAAAACCGTAAGGCATTTTCTGGAATGTGAGGTCAGCTGTTGGCGCAAACCAATTGGCGGCATTTGCATCATCATAGATGTTGATGGAGGCCTGACTAATGCGAATGCTTTTAAGCGCGGAAACTGAATTGCCCTCATCATGCGAGTCCAAAAGAGCGATCAGTTTAGCACCCGTCGTCATCCCATCTTGCAAGTCTGAAGGAGGCTCAGGCGGTGCACTTTCCGAGTCGATATCTGATTTTGCGTTTGGACTATTGTTAAAAATAACATTGGAATCTTCGGCTGTTGCAGCGCCGCCCACACCAAGCGTTAGGCTGCCGTCTAAATTTCGACGCGCACTAATTTTAGGTCCAATCAACTCCAAACTATCAGCCGCAATTGTTCCACTCAGCAGATCTGAAGTTGTCAAAGTAACTGCCGCGCGGGGCGCACTTGCAATGATGTTGCCATCATTGTCGCGCAGTACCAAATTTTGAAAGCGAACATGTGGAACATAGTCCTTGCGGTCCATCTCCAACACGGCATCGCCAAGACTAACCTTCATATTCTGCAGTTGTCGATTGATTGCAGTTTCAATCCGGCCATTTAGGAATGACATCGGAACCGGGCCTTGCGACAACATCCAAAAAAAGCCGCCCACTGCGAGCACAATTACAATTGTGACCGTGAGCACAGAAAGGATAGATATCTTAAGCAGTTTAAGCTGCACCCATCACGTCCCTATGGAACCGACACCCACTCGATTCCTATTTCTATTCTTCCATCAAACCGTATATTTTCCAAGCAGTAATGGCCAGTAAAGCTTGTCTAAACAATGGCAAATCTTACCCTTAGACAAATTCAATTTTAAGGCTAAACTGAGTCGTGGACGGTAAATGAATAAGTTGTGAGTAAAATATGTTTTTCAAACGCCCCAAAAAAACTCAAGCCAAGCCAACATCAACAAGCGAGCCATCTTATATTGCGCGTGACACGTCCTTTGAGGGCAACGTGATTTGCGATGGCGAAATCCACATTGATGGAGCAGTCCGTGGTTCGGTCCGCTCCCAAACCTGTTTGATCGACTCGCACGGCGAAGTTCACGGTGAAGTCACCGCCCAACACGTGTTTATTCGTGGGCGGGTAATTGGCCCCGTGACCGGAACCCATATTACTATTCAGGCTGGTGCCCATGTTGAAGGCAACATTACCCATGAGAGTATCAGCATCGAAAATGGCGCTTATATTTATGGAACCATGAGGCAAGGCGGCATTGGAGTCAGCCAAATGCCTCAAAGCCAAACACCTGCAGTCTCAGGCGAAACATTCTTTCATAAGTCCGGCGAAATTATTCCCCTGGAAGATGTGACTGATAATGTCCGGTCACTTAAAAAAGCTAAATTCTAGCTAATCGATATCTTCAATGGCACCAGCACCGCCATGAATTTTGTGGGCCAATGATGCTTGAATAAAATCGTCGATTTCACCGTTTAACACTGCCCCAGGATTGGTGCTGGTAAAACCCGTGCGCAAATCTTTAACCAGCTGATAGGGCTGCAGAACATAAGACCGAATTTGATGACCCCAACCAATATCAGTTTTTGTGGCGTTGGCAGCGTCCACCTTATCTTGTTTTAACTGCAACTCGCGTTCGTAAAGTCTGGCCTTCAGCATTTTCAAAGCGGTTGCCCGGTTTTTATGTTGTGAGCGTTCAGCTTGGCAGGCCACAATGATGTTTGTCGGAATATGTGTAATTCGAACAGCAGAATCAGTTGTGTTGATGTGCTGGCCGCCCGCACCTGAAGCACGGTATGTATCAACCTTCAAATCGCTATCAACAATTTCAATATTGATGTTGTCGTCAATCACCGGATAGGCCCAAGCGGACGAAAAGGAAGTGTGGCGGCGTGCATTTGAATCGTAGGGCGAAATACGAACCAGCCTATGAACCCCTGTTTCAGTTTTCAATTTTCCGTACGCGTTCTTGCCTTTAATTTGCAAGGTGCAGGATTTAATCCCCGCTTCTTCGCCATCATGCTGGTCAAGAACTTCAACTTTAAATTTGTTGAGATTGGCCCACCGCACATACATGCGCATCAGCATTGAAGCCCAGTCTTGGCTTTCCGTGCCGCCAGCACCAGCATTGATTTGCAGATACGTGTCATTGCCGTCCGCCTCGCCCGACAAAAGTGCGTCGAGTTCAACCGCGGCCACGTCTTTTTTCAAGTCAGTCAAAGCGCGTTCAGCGTCAGCAACAATCGTTGCATCGCCTTCGGCCTCGCCCATACTGATCAATTCTATATTGTCAGAAATTGCCGTCTGAATGCGTAAAATGCCGCCAATACGGGTATCAAGTTCTTGCCTGCGCTTCATCACCTCTTGGGCTTTTTGCGCATCATTCCAGATACTTGAGTCTTCAGCCTTAGCGTTTAACTCGGCGAGTTCACGAACAGAGTTATCCCAGTCAAAGATGCCTCCGGAGCAATCCTACGGATTGCTCAATTTCATCGACAACTTTAATAATTTCTGCGCGCATGTAAAACCTTCAAACTTGATGTGTAACGCTCAATAGAGGCCACCATCACTTGCCGTCAACCCTGCATCTGGAACTGCAGCAGGCTTGGGCGGTTGTTTAGCAGGAACCAAAACAACCCCGTCGCCGGGCTTTGCAGCTGGTTTGTTGCCCGTGCCAATTACTGTGGTATTGGCTGGCGGCTCGTCGCCTGGCTTGAACGCCTCGAGAATAACACCTTCCGTGCCAAACACACCGCGCTTACCCGTGTTGACGTGAATGGGGATTAACTCAATGGCACGCGGCACACGGAAAGGAACGGCGGCTTTATTGCGCAACGCCAATTGCATAAAATCGGCCACAATTGGTGCAGCAAGTTCTCCCCCTGTACGACCCTTTCCCATCGGTTTCGGATTGTCGTAACCCACATAAACGCCAACTGTAAGATCAGGCGTAAACCCGATAAACCAGGCATCGCGCTCATCATTCGATGTGCCGGTTTTGCCTGCAACTGGTTTTCCCACAACTTGCAATTTTTTACCCGTGCCACGCTCAACCACACCTTCCATCATCGAAGTGATTTGGTAGGCGGTGTAAGGGTTCATGACCTGTTCGCGATTATCTACAAAGTCTGGCTCTGGTGCATCCGGATTATATTTTTCAACTCTGCAAGCCGCGCAATCGCGTTCATCATGGCGGAATATAGTTTTTCCAAACCGATTTTGAATACGGTCAATGAGCGTGGCATCAACTTTTTTCCCGCCATTGGCGATAATGCTGTAGGCGGTTGTCATCTTCAAAAGTGAAGTCTCCCCCGCCCCTAAAGCAAATGACAATTGCAAAGGCATTCTATCATAAATGCCGAGGCGTTGTGCCAAATCGGCAATTTTTGTCATGCCCAAATCATCAGCCAATCTGACCGTCATGGTATTGCGCGAATGTTCAATGCCGCGTCGTAAAGTGGAAGGACCAAAGAAGTTCTTCTCATAATTCTTTGGCTTCCAGAGATCGCCATTCTGAAGTTTGAATTCAATGGGAGCGTCGAGCAAAACTGAAGATGGTGAATACCCGTTATCAAGTGCAGCTGCGTAAACAATCGGCTTAAAAGATGAACCGGGTTGACGTTGGGCTTGCACGGCGCGATTAAATTGACTGTTGCCATAGGAAAATCCACCCACCATCGCCAGCACACGCCCTGTGTGCGGGTCCATTGCAACCAGTGCACCTTCCACATCAGGCACCTGAACCAAATGAAATTGGCCAGCTGTGCCAGCAGGTGCCACATAAATAATATCGCCAACACCTAAAACTTGATTTGCGGTCTTTATCTCTTTGCCGAGTTCAACACCGTCCTTATATTTCCGCGCCCACTTTAAAAGATCAACCGGAATAACGCCTATATCGCGCTCCTCAGAAAATTGCCCACGCGGCAAAAACTGCGGTTGCAAACCCACCGTCGCTTGTTCGTCGGTAACTTCTGTGACAATTGCAATCCGCCAAGGTGCGACATCGGCTGCCGGATGAATCCCCAACAAATACTTTGCCCAGTCACCACCATCAATTTCGACATGGTGCAAAGGACCACGGTAGCCACGCTTACGATCAAAACCAATAAGGCCCCGCGCCATCGCCTGACGCGCAAAAATTTGCATTTTTGGATCAAGTGTCGTGCGAACAGAATAGCCGCCCTTGTTCAAGGCCTCTTTGCCGTAGCGTTGATTAAGCTCGCGGCGCACTTCTTCCGCAAAAGACTCTGCCGAAAATAACTGCGCACCAAATGGCCGAGGATTTACCTTAAACGGCTTGGCTCTGGCCGCCGTCATTTCAGCCTCCGTTATCGAACCATTATCATACATTTGGCCCAGCACCCAGTCGCGGCGCTCTTTGGCCTTCTCAGGGAATTTAAAAGGGTTGTAGTTATTGGGGCCCTTCGGCAGCGCTGCCATATAAGCCATTTCTTCGAGTGACAAATCATTCAACGATTTGCCAAAATAATTCAGCGAAGCTGCGGCGATGCCGTAGGAGTTGAGACCAAGAAAAATATCATTCAAATAAAGTTCAAGAATTTGATCTTTCGAAAACGATGCTTCGATACGCTGAACTATAATCGCTTCTTTTAATTTTCGCGTAATCGTCTGCTCATTCGAGAGCAAAAAATTCTTTGCAACTTGTTGAGTGATTGTCGACGCCCCAACGACTTGACCACGATGCGTGATCTTGACTTGGGCATACCGTATGACTGCCGCGCCAATGCCGCGCCAATCAAGGCCAGAATGCTGGTAGAAAGTTTTGTCCTCGGCTGCCAAATAGGCTTGGATCAATCTTTTCGGCACTGAATTGATCGGCACGAACAAACGACGCTCTTCAGCAAATTCTGCCAGCAGCGAACCATCGGCCGCGTGCATCCGGGTCATGACGGGTGGTTCCCAGGACGCTAACTGCTTATAATCAGGTAGGTCTTGCGACACATCCCAGATTACATAAATGGCAGCAGCGGACAGGCCCAAGACGACCATGAACACAAATCCGAAGAGCCATCCAAAAAACTTAAGCATTCTGCCCCGTGTCGCAATTACTGATTCAACATGTTGACGAGTAGCATAATTTCAGTCACCGCCATAGATTTAAACAGGCTAGTGAATAGTGGGGAAATGTGGCAAAGGCGGGGCTTATGAAACGTCCATTTCGAGTTTAACAATGAGACTTCTGTTGTGTCGCCCTGAAGGCGGCTTGAACGATATCCTATCTGAAATCGGCAAATGCATGATGTATTGCGATCGTTACAAGCGCACGCTCATCGTCGAAACTGATTCAGCTATGCATGTGCATTTTAAAGATTCCTTTGCCCATTATTTCACCTCAACGAACCCAAATTACATTTTAGATGCCACCGATTTTCGGGAGCGATTTGATCATCTAACTGTGAGACCGTCCATCATTCAGGGCCGTATCAATGATTACAGAAAATTGGATCAGTCCACGGTTGCAATAACTTTCGATTTTAACGTGGACCATGCAGAACAGCTTTTGGTCCACCACCAAAACGGAAGGCAAAAAAAACGCAATGCAATCCGCGCACTTTCGAACTTGGTTTTAAATTCTGAGTTAACGTCGGCACTCAAACAGCGTCTCGAGAAGTTGGGAAATTCTTATACAGCCTACCATGTGCGCTCCACTGATTATCAAACTGATTTCAAGCAGGGTGTTTTAAATACCTCAGCCTCAGTCAGCGGCCCGATATTTTTAGCGACAGACAACATTGATGTTGTCTCATTTTTTGAAACTGTGTTTGGCAGCCAACGCTTGTTTCATTTTAGCGATCTTCCAAGCGAGGCGGGTCAGCCTGTTCACTATGCCCCGGCAATCAGCGATATGCGACAAAGAAACACTGATGCGATTTTAGATCTCTTCACCTTGGCTCTGGCAGAAAACTATTTTTTCTTTCCGAGGATCATGAAAAATTTTCAGATTTTACCGAGTTATTCTGGCTTTTCCAGCTTGGCAGCGCGGCTTCGGGCGCAACCTGAAATTCTGCAACATGCTTTGCCCCAAGATATTTTGAAGCCTAGTCTCAGAGCTGCATTTTTCAAAAATTTGCGCTGGCGCTATTTCTGATTGAGCGCAACGGAAGTCGAAAAAAACCGATCAACCGCTGCAGTCATCGCATCGGCCATTTTAATATGCCAACGATCTGATGTGAGAAGGGCTTCATCTTGCTTGCTGGATAAATATCCAAGTTCAATTAAAACAGATGGAACATCTGGCGCTTTTAAAACCACAAAGGCAGCAGAGCGAATGGGCTTTCCGGTCATTTCCGTCACTTGTTTTAATTCTGTTACAGCTTTCTTCGAAAAGAATACTGCGCGATTGCGCGATTCCCTTTGCGCTAAATTGATAAGGATGTTGGCCACGTCTTTGCTCTCGGTGGCCAGGTCAATCCCGGCAATCACATCAGCTTTATTTTCTTTAGCGGCCAATTCTTCGGCTTCCGCATCAGATACTTGATCAGAAACTGTATAAAGCGTCGCTCCTCGCGCCTGCGGGCCCTTCACGGTATCGGCATGAATGGCAATAAAAAGATCAGCCTTATTGTCTCTGGCAATCTCAACACGCTTCAGCAGCGGCACAAATACATCTTCGGTGCGCGTCATCACAACTTTATAACGACCTGTAGCTTCCAGCGCTTTGCGCAGTGCCAAGCCATAATTCAGCACCACAGTTTTTTCCAATGTCTTAGCTGGGCTCAATGCACCAGAATCGATGCCCCCATGGCCGGGATCAATCACAATTACTTTAAGGTCAGTGCTTTCTGCTGAAAGTGGCGCAGCAGCAGCCACTACGGATGCAGCACCCGGGTGATCTTTAGCAAACGTGGCTGCAAAGGCTTCAGGCGTAGTTGCTGCAAAATTGACAATTATTAATGCAGGTTTTTTGCCTCTTCCGGGCCGGGCTGCAGAACTCTCAATTAAAACTGGACCAGTTGTATCGAGTACAATCCGCGATTTGCCTTCTTCTAAAATTCCATACCGAAATGACTTAACGAGCCCATGCCCCTTTTGGCCAACACCCGGTGGCAAATCAAAATTCACCCCTGCAACATCAATGACCACCCGGTAAGGATCGGCCAACACATCTACAGTGAAGCCGACAGCTTTTGATAAATCGACCTCAAGCCGCGTCATATTTGCTTTTTCACTAATGCGGATGTCCGTGGCCAGAGCATCTTTTGCCAGCGCAACTCGGGGCAAACTGCCAAATACAATCAATACTGCAAGAATTTTAATGCAGACAATTGTAATTTTAAACATTGATTTCATACGGTTAAACGCCACACAATTTGATTGTTAAAGGCACGCTAAAGCGTCATGGTTAACTAGAGGTTTCAATCTCCAGCGCCCGAAATGCAGGCCTTGGCTTGCAAATTTGAATAATGATGCTTACAAAGGTTATGTCTTTGTCGCAGACTCAAACTCAAATTTAGTTTGCCAAAGCAAAAGTTTCGCAACGCTTGGTGTCCGAACAGCGTGTTTCTGCCTTTCTTGTTGCGTTGAGGTGAATTCCCCGTGGAATTCAAAAAGTCCTGAGCTGGGAGGAAAACCAGTGAAGGCAAAGCGTTTTAACCGTTTGGCATAAAACCCAAACATTTGGTCAACTTAGGATATGCTTCAAGCTGCCTTACAGAGTTACAGTCGCCAGAGCCCCTCGGGACTTTCGCAGAACTTTGTATTTTCGCAGCCTGTTAGAGCAAACACCTCAATTGCTAGCCCTGCTCGTCGTTTAATTGGATTTTCAAGTTCGGACCGAACACCCAGTTCAGCGCGCCACAGTGCAGCTCAAAGGAATAATGAACATGGGCACAAAAATGCTCATCGACGCCAGTCAACCAGAAGAAACTCGGGTTGTTGTTGCGCGCGGTAACCGTCTAGAAGAATTCGATTTCGAAAGTGCTAATAAAACTCCCCTCAAAGGCAACATCTATCTCGCTAAAGTGACGCGTGTTGAGCCGTCACTTCAAGCAGCTTTTGTGGAATATGGCGGCAATCGCCATGGCTTTTTAGCTTTTGCTGAAATTCACCCCGATTATTATCAGATTCCAATCGCTGATCGTCTGGCCTTGCTGGCTGAACAAGAAGCCGAGGAAGCCGCTGAAAATGAAGACGATGATGACGAGGACGAAGCACCGGCGCCTGACAATCAACCTTCATCTGAGGAAAATTCTGAACCCGTCGAAGAAGATCATCATCACGATGACGAACCCCATGGCGATGCACCAGCCATGGCAATGGACCAAGAGCCAGAGCCAGTTTTAGTTTCAGAAGTCGAAACAGACACTGAGCATCACGAACATGAAGAAGCACCTGAAACCCAAGCTGAAGGTGCAGTGCTTGAAGTTGTCGATGGCGATCCTGACAGTCAGAAAATTGAAACGATCGGCGAAGAACCTGATGCTTTGGAAGAAGTTCCACAGCGCGCGCGCCGTGCGCCCCGCAAACGTCATTATAAAATTCAAGAAGTAATAAAGCGCCGCCAAATTCTGTTGATCCAAGTGATCAAGGAAGAACGCGGCAACAAGGGCGCGGCGCTGACAACATATATGTCACTTGCAGGACGCTATTGCGTTTTGATGCCGAACACCGCGCGTGGTGGTGGCATTTCGCGCAAAATTACCGATGCATCGGATCGTCGTCGTTTAAAAGAAGTAGCCAAGGACGTTGAAGTGCCAAAAGGCATGGGCGTAATTGTGCGGACGGCAGGAGCCCAGCGCACCCGCCCTGAAATCAAGCGCGATTTTGATTACCTCATGCGTCTCTGGGAATCAGTGCGTGAGCTCACACTCAAATCTACGGCCCCGTGTTTGGTTTACGAGGAAGGTAATTTAATTAAACGCTCGATCCGCGATCTCTACACCAAGGACGTGGAAGAAATCGTTGTTGAAGGTGATGCGGCCTACCGCGACGCCAAAGAATTTATGAAAATGCTCATGCCTTCACACGCGAAGAACGTGAAGCATTACAAAGAACCGCGTCCCCTATTCCAGCGTTATCAAGTGGAAACCCACTTGGACGCGCTATATTCGCCAACGGTAACGTTGCCGTCCGGTGGCTATATCGTGATCAACCAAACCGAAGCCTTAGTGTCGATCGACATTAACTCCGGCAAGGCCACGCGCGAACATAACATTGAAGACACAGCGACCAAGACCAACTTGGAAGCATGCGATGAAATTGCCCGTCAACTTCGCTTGCGCGATTTAGCTGGTCTTGTCGTGATCGATTTCATTGACATGGAAGAAAATCGCAACAATCGTGCCGTTGAACGCCGCATGAAAGATGCGTTGAAAAATGATCGTGCCCGCATTCAGGTCGGTCGCATTTCACATTTCGGACTTCTCGAAATGTCACGCCAACGCTTGCGTCCGGGTCTTCTGGAAGGCTCGTTCCGCCCCTGCCCACATTGTGAAGGGCGTGGCATCGTTCGTTCAGTTTCATCTTGTGGACTTGGCGTGCTTCGCACCATTGAAGAATACTTGCAGAAAGGTCGCGCAGAAAACCTCACGGTAAAGTGCGCACGCGATGTTGCGTTCTATTTGCTCAACGAAAAGCGCGACAGCCTTTTAGAATTGGAAACTCAATTTGAGATTTCAATTTTCTTGGTGCCCGGTGATGATGTGAAAGGCACACAAGCCATCATTGAACGCGCTCCTGATCGTGAAGCAATCAAGCGCCGCATTCCTTCGGCCTCGCCAGTGCAGATGGATTCAGCTTTCTCTGATGAACCAGAGATCGAAGAAGAAATCATTGAAGAAGAAACGTTGGTTGATGACGAAAGTGCATCATCTAATGTGACAGAAGTTGCCGCTACAGATGAAGCAGAAGACGGCGAAAAACGCGACAATGGCCGTGGCAAACGTCGCCGCCGTGGTCGTCGTGGTGGCAAACGTGAGGGTGGCGAAGACCGCGCTGCTTCAAGCGAAACCGCATCAGACGAAAACAACGCGGAACCAGAAATGGTTGATGATCGCCCAGAAGCCCCTGAAGATGTGGGCGGCGAAGCGCAAGCTGAACCCGTTGAAGCAGCAGAAGGTGACGACAAAACTGGCCGCAGCCGTGAACGCGGTGGCCGCAAGCGTGGTCGCTTTGGCCGCGAACGCGGTGGTCGTGGTGAACGCCCGGAACGCAGTGAACGTAATGAAACTGCCCACGCAAATGGTGCCGATGTAGTTTCAGAACCTGTGCAAAGCTACGCGCCAGTGCCCGTGCCACAACCAATTGTGATTAACATTCCGGTGCCAGTGGCAGAGCCTGAACCTCGCAAATGGCAACCACCTGCCCCAACTGTTTCAGCTGAACCCGCCGAACGCAAAGGCGGCTGGTGGAGCAAGCGCAAGTGAGCCTTAAACGCGCCGCATTTAAAACGGAATAACACTCCAAATTATGCGGCGGATTAAAATGAGCATTGCTCGAAGACTGACAACAATTCTGCTCTCTGTGGCCCTCACTGCGGCCCAGGGAGCGGTTTTAGCTGAAGCAAAAGACAAGCCGAGACGCGGCCCCAATCTTATCCGCGATGCCGAAATTGAAGGTTTGCTCCGTCTCTATTCAAGGCCGATCTTTAAAGCGGCGGGCCTTAATCCCAGTGCCATTAAAGTATATGTGATCGCAGACCCAAGCATCAATGCATTTGTAGCGGGCGGTCAACGCGTGTTCATTCACACGGGTTTAATAACCAGAGCAGACTCGCCCAATCAAGTGATCGGCGTATTGGCACATGAAACCGGGCACATTGCAGGCGGACATTTGGCCCGTATGAACAGCGAGTTGGCTTCTGCCAATGTGCAAAACATAGTCGGCATGTTAGTGGGTGCAGCCGCCATTGTGGGTGGTGTGATGTCTGGCAACAGTGAAGCAGCCCAGGCTGGCCAAGGTGTTATTCTCGGTTCACAAAGTTTGAGCCAGCGTAATTTTTTGCAATATCAACGCGGCATGGAATCCACGGCGGATCAATCAGCCTTGAAATACCTCGCGGCCACTGGCCAGAGTGCCAAAGGCATGCTCACGCTTTTTAATGTGTTGGCCAATGAATCACTCGCCTCCACCAGCCGCGCCGACCCTTACGTTTTTTCGCATCCAATGCCTTTCGACCGGATCAGAAGTTTAGAAGTCGCTGCCAAATCATCACCCTATTTTGACAAGCCCGAAGATCCGGGTTTTTTGCTGCGCTTTAAATTGGCCAAAGCCAAACTCTCAGGCTTTTTGGACTCACCGCAAAGTGTTTTCCAACGCTACCCATCGGCAGACAAATCTTTACCAGCTCGGTATGCCAGAGCCATCGCCATGTTTAGAAGGGGCGACATCAAAAATGCTGTCCCGGTGATTGACAGCTTGACGGCAGAGCTTCCGCAAGATCCTTATTTTTGGGAATTAAAAGCACAGGCTTATTTGGAAAATGGCAATCCCGTTGCAGGCCTCCCCGCCATTAAAAAAGCCCGCAGCTTGCTTCCAGATAATGGATTGTTACAGATGCTTCACGCACAAATTCTCGTGAGCACTGACAACCCAAAGAACGCTGACGAGGCTTTATCTATTTTGAACAAAGCCAAACGCACTGAAATGGATGTGCCTGACATCTATAAATACATGGCTCGCGCCTACGCCTTAAAAAATGACATCCCGCGCGCAGAATTGGCAACTGCCGAATATGCGTGGCTGACGGGTGACAAAACCATGGCTGTGACCAAAGCTACGTCGGCCCAGAATTTTTTTAAAAAGGGATCCGTCGAATGGCTGCGGGCCAGCGACCTCTTAAATTTCGCGAAAAAGAAGTAGCAACATTGTGATTGTGTGGTTGGTGGAAATCAGCGCATAAGCAAATCAAATATGAGGACATCATGCGCCAACTTTTAACGACCTTAGCATCTGCTGTTTTAGCCGTCTCACTGTCTTGGTCAGCATCGGCTGCAAGTTTCAAGCCCACAGAAAAAGCCGAAATTGAGAGCATCATTCAGTCGTACCTCTTGGAGCATCCAGAGATTTTGCGCGACATGTCCATTCGCTTGGATGCGGCTGACAAAGAACGTGAAGTTCAAGCCCGCGCTGGAACTCTAAAAAACAAAGCGGCAGAAATTTTTCACGATGAAACTGACGCAGTACTTGGCAATCCAAAAGGCGATGTGACCGTCGTTGAATTCATGGATTATAATTGTGGCTGGTGCAAAAAAAGCGTCAAAGAAATGAAAGTGCTGCTGGAGACTGACAAGAATATTCGTGTTGTGATGAAAGAATTTCCGATTTTTGGTGAAGGCTCAGAATATGCTGCAAAGGCTGCGTTGGCCTCAGTAAAGCAAGGAAAGTACTGGGAGCTTCACCAAGCACTTTTTGCTGCTGAAAGCAAAGTGACGCCGGAAGTCGTTGATCAAATTGCTGTCGAACAAGGCCTGGATTTAGCCCGTCTCAAAACGGATATGCAAGATCCTGAGATCGCCGCAAACATCCAGCGCACACAAATTTTGGCACAAACACTGTTGTTTACCGGAACACCTGCCTTTCTCGTAGATGATCAAGTGACCCCTGGATACACACCAATCGACGGTTTAATGGCTTCAATTGCCACAGTGCGGGCGGCAGGCGGCTGCAAACTTTGCTAACAAGTAAGACATAAGGGTTTCACAAAACCTTTGAGAGTGCTTATAATCATCGCATGAGCTTGATTTACATTCTGAATGGCCCAAACTTGAATCTGTTAGGAACCAGAGAACCTGATATTTACGGGGCAGACACTCTTGATATGGTCAAAGAAAAATGTGGTGCCAAAGCAAGTGCTCTGGGCCTCAACATCGATTTTCGTCAAACCAATATCGAAGGCGAATTGGTCAACTGGATTCACGAAGCACGGCTAAAAGCCCAAGCCATCATCATCAATGCAGGCGCTTATACCCACACGTCTGTTGCGCTGCATGATGCTTTAAAGGCCGTAAATTTGCCTACCGTTGAAGTTCACCTCAGCAATGTATACAAACGCGAAAGCTTTCGGCATCACAGTTACATTTCACCAGCCGCCCACGGCGTGATTTGTGGTTTTGGACCGCAAAGTTATGAATTGGCATTGGAAGGTCTTTCCAATATTTTGAACGCAACGAAGAAGAGATAAAAATGGCAGTTAAGAAAAAACCACCGGCTTCAGCGACCAAATCAGTCAATGTAAAACCTGTGCAAGAATCTGGCGAGTTGGCACTTATCAGGAAGCTTGCTGAAATTCTGAATGAAACAGGTTTAACCGAAATTGAACTGGACCATAAAGGTGCCAAAGTTCGGGTGAGCAAATCTGTTCATTCAACGACAATGATGGCTGCCCCTATGAGCCAAGGCCACCCCGTTCACGCTGCTCCTGCACAAGCCCCTGCTGCATCAGCCGCTGCGGCCGCACCTGTCATTGCGGGAACGCCGTTGAAATCTCCGATGGTTGGAACTGTCTATTTGTCTGCGACACCGGGTGGCCCGGCCTTTGCAGAAGTTGGATCAATGGTCAAAGCTGGTCAGACTCTTCTCATTATCGAAGCTATGAAAACCATGAACCAAATCACAGCGCCTGCTGCAGGTAAATTGGTGAAGGTCAATGTCGAGAATGCTCAGCCTGTCGAGTATGGTGAGACCCTGTTGGTGATTGAATAACCAATGTTCGACAAAGTCCTCATAGCCAACCGTGGCGAAATTGCTCTTCGTGTTTTGCGCGCCTGCCGCGAATTGGGCATTCAAACAGTAGCGGTCCATTCCACTGCGGATGCTGATGCGATGCATGTTAAACTGGCCGATGAAAGCGTGTGCATTGGGCCACCTGCCGCAAAAGACAGCTACTTAAACATAGCCTCAATTGTGGCGGCATGTGAAATCACTGGCGCAGATGCTGTTCATCCCGGTTATGGTTTCCTATCGGAAAATGCAAAATTTGCCGATATTCTAAAAGAACATTCGATCAAATTTATTGGTCCTTCGGCAGAAAACATCCGCACGATGGGCGATAAAATTGAAGCCAAGCGCACAGCCAAAGCATTGGGCATTCCGGTGGTGCCCGGCTCTGAGGGCGGTGTGTCCACTCTTGAAGACGCCAAGCGCGTTGGCAAAGACATCGGCTATCCCGTTATTATTAAGGCCACAGCAGGCGGCGGTGGCCGTGGCATGAAAGTGGCCAACACTGAAAGCGAGCTTGAGCTTGCCGTATCTACTGCCCAGTCAGAAGCAAAAGCAGCATTCGGCAACGGCGAAGTTTACATTGAAAAGTATCTGCAAAAACCACGTCACATTGAAGTGCAAGTACTAGGCGATGGCCAAGGCAATGCTGTGCATTTAGGCGAGCGTGATTGTTCGTTGCAACGTCGCCACCAAAAAGTCTGGGAGGAAGCCCATTCCCCAGCCCTTAATCCGGATCAACGCGATGCCATTGGCAACCGCGTAGCCAAAGCCATGGCCGATTTGAATTACGAAGGTGTTGGTACAATTGAGTTTCTCTATGAAGATGGTGAATTCTATTTCATTGAAATGAACACCCGTCTGCAAGTTGAACATCCCGTCACAGAAATGATCACCGGGCTTGACCTTGTGCAAGAACAAATCCGCGTCGCGTCCGGATCTAAATTAAATTACACCCAGAGCGATATTCAGTTTTCTGGCCACGCCATTGAATGCCGTATCAACGCCGAAAATTCGCAAACCTTTGCCCCCTCGCCCGGTCGTGTTGATGCCGTGCATTTCCCCGGTGGTCTCGGGGTGCGTATCGATTCAGCGCTTTATTCCGGTTACCGCATTCCACCATATTACGACAGCCTGATTGGCAAGTTGATTGTGTTTGGTAAAACCAGAACTGAATGCATGATGCGTCTACGTCGCGCGCTTTCTGAATTTGTTATTGAAGGTGTCGACACCACCATTCCATTGTTCCAGCGCCTTTTGGGTGAATCAGATATTATTGACGGCCGCTATGACATTCACTGGCTGGAAAAATTCCTCGCGCGAACTGCGCCATAAGGCCATGCCGTGACTACGATCACGCCACAAGTTTTGCTCAAGGCATATTCAGCCGGCATATTCCCAATGGCAGAGAGTGCCGACGACCCTGCCCTCTATTGGATCGAACCCGATGAGCGCGGGGTTATTCCACTACAAGGTTTTCACATCTCACAGTCGCTGCGCAAAACCATTCGCAAACAGAAATTTGAAATCAGAATTGACTCGGATTTCAAACATGTCATCGCCAGCTGCGCCGCAAAGACCGACGACCGCGATGTGACATGGATCAACAACCGTATTGTCCGGCTTTACAATCAACTGCATGAAATGGGGTGCTGCCATTCAGTCGAATCATGGTCCGACGGTAAACTTGTGGGCGGCCTTTATGGCGTGAGAATTGGCGGTGTCTTTTTTGGCGAAAGCATGTTCAGCCGCCAAACTGATGCCAGC
>JANOXS010000049.1:0-3052 GCA_031418535.1 Hyphomicrobiales bacterium
GCAAAACATCTTGATTGCTGAAGGCTGATTGGTTGTCCACACGCTGCACAATTTCGTCGCCCTGCCCGCCCACCACTTTTTCGATGTCATCAATTCCAGCATGGATTCCGCCGAGATAATCGCCAGATTTGAAGCGCGGCACCATGGCGTTTTCAATAATGATGCGCGACATGGCATCGGTTAAATCACCTTCCAGCCCGTAGCCTACTTCAATTGAGACTTTGTGTTCATTGGGTGCGATGAGAACCAGCACACCATCGTTTTTCTTTTTATCGCCCAATGCCCATTTGCGAAATAACTGGTTGCCATAATCGCGAATTTCGTAGCCTTCTAAGCTGCGCACAGTAGCCACCGCCAGTTGATGACCGCTTTGGGTTTCGTAATCGCGCAATCGGTTGCCGATGATGGTTATGGCGTCTTGATCCAGAACGCCGGCATCATCCACTATTGGAGCGGTGAGTGCTGGAAAATTTGGTTCTGCCCATGTAAAAGTCGCGGACCACAGGGCCGCGACGATTACTAAAATAATGCGTAGTTTTGCCATTAAACTTTTGGTTTATTGAAATCCACCTTGGGTGGCGTTGCAGCACTTGGTTCTGCCGCAAAGGTTTCTGCAGGTTTAGCGTCTGGATAGAACCAAGACGCCCACCAGCGGCCCGGAATGGTGCGGAGCTCTGTGTTATAAACCTGGACGGCTTCAATATAATCTCTGCGCGAAACCGAAATGCGGTTTTCAGTGCCTTCCAGTTGGGACTGCAAGGCCAAGAAATTTTGATTGGATTTCAAATCGGGATAAGCTTCGGTGATCGACAACAATTTGCCCAATGCGCCAGATAATTGACCTTGAGCCTCTTGGAATTTTTTGAACGCTTCTGGATTTGTAATAATGTCGGCAGGCAGTGTCATTTGCGTGGCTTTTGCTCGCGCTTCCACAACGGCAGTTAAAACGTCTTTTTCTTGCGCTGCATAGCCCTTAACCGTCTCAACCAAGTTTGGGATCAAATCCGCGCGGCGCTGATATTGGTTTTGCACATCGCTCCATTTGGCCTTCATGGCCTCCTGATATGTCGGTACGTTATTGATGCCGCAGCCTGAAAGCAGAGCTGCAACCGCAAACAGAAAAACAATTTGAACCAGACGCATGGTATCCCCCTAAATTAAAATAATAGTATGGTGTGAGAGCTTGATATCTTCAAGCTTTCTTATTTTGCCTTTGCGCCACTAAATCATCAACAACTGTTGGGTCGGCCAAAGTTGACGTATCACCCAAGGCTCCAAAATCATCTTCAGCAATTTTGCGCAAAATGCGCCGCATGATTTTTCCTGATCTGGTTTTTGGCAAACCCGGCGCAAATTGAATCTTATCTGGAGTAGCCAGAGGTCCAATTTCTTTGCGCACATGATCAACCAAATTTTTGCGCAAGGCATCGTCGCCCTGCTCATTGGCCATCAAGGTTACATAACAATAGATGCCTTGCCCTTTGATGTCATGGGGATAGCCCACAACGGCGGCCTCCGACACTTTGCTGTGTGACACCAAAGCGGATTCAACTTCAGCAGTGCCTAGGCGGTGCCCAGACACATTGATCACATCATCAACCCGGCCCGTGATCCAATAATAGCCGTCCTCGTCACGACGGCAACCATCGCCCGTAAAATACATGCCTTTATAAGTTGAAAAATAGGATTCGACGAAGCGCTTGTGATCGCCGTAGAGGGTTCTCATCTGGCCCGGCCAAGACTCCAAAATGACGAGATTGCCGGAAGCTGCGCCTTCGAGGAAATTGCCCTTTTCATCTACCAAAGCAGGTTGGCAACCGAAGAATGGCTTTGTGGCGGAACCCGGCTTGAGCTTTGTGGCACCGGGAAGCGGCGAAATAAGTATGCCGCCTGTTTCAGTTTGCCACCATGTATCCACAATCGGGCATCGGTCTTCGCCGACCACGCGGTGATACCATTCCCACGCTTCGGGATTGATCGGTTCGCCAACTGAACCGAGCAAGCGCAATGATTTGCGCGAGGTCTTTTTAACTGGCGCGTCGCCTTGCTGCATCAAAGCGCGCAAGGCTGTTGGTGCGGTATAAAAAATGTTAACTTGGTGCTTGTCGATCACTTCCCAGAAGCGCGATGTTGTCGGATAATTCGGAACACCTTCAAACATTAATGTGGTGGCACCATTGGCGAGTGGACCATACACAATATAGCTGTGGCCCGTTACCCAGCCCACATCGGCCGTGCACCAATAGACGTCGCCATCATGATAATCGAAAACATATTGGTGCGTCATGGCTGCATAAACTGCGTAGCCGCCTGTGGTGTGCAAAACGCCTTTGGGTTTTCCGGTTGAACCTGATGTGTAAAGAATAAATAGCGGGTCTTCCGCCTTCATTTTTTCGATTTTGCACTCAGCTTTCACGGTTTGAATTTCGTCGTGATACCAAAGGTCACGACCCACTTCAAAATTCACTGCACCGCCCGTTCGCCGAACCACAAGAACTTTTTCGCCACCCTTGGTTTTTTTGAGGGCTTCGTCGGTGTTGGCTTTGAGGGGAATTTTTTTGCCGCCACGCAAACCTTCGTCTGCCGTGATGATGAACTTTGAATCGCAATCGTTGATCCGACCTGCCAAAGATTCTGGCGAGAAGCCGCCGAACACCACGGAATGCACAGCGCCAATCCGCGCGCAGGCCAGCATGGCATATGTCGCCTCGGGGATCATTGGCATATAAATGGTAACGCGGTCGCCTCTTTTGACCCCATGTTTTTTCATCACATTGGCCATTCGGCACGTGTGTTCATAAAGTTCGCGGTAGGTTATTTTTTTGTCATCGTAAGGGTTATCGCCTTCCCAAATGATGGCTGTTTGATTGGCCCGCTTTTTTAGGTGACGATCGATGCAATTATAAGCAAGATTTAATACGCCATCTTCATACCATTTGATCGAGACGTCTGGATAAGCAAATGATGCGTTTTTGATTATCTTCGGTGTTTTGATCCAATCCAATCGCTTAGCTTGTTTGCCCCAGAATTTGTCCGGATTCTTGACTGATTC
>JANOXS010000050.1:0-52779 GCA_031418535.1 Hyphomicrobiales bacterium
GCAATCAAAACATAAAAAATCGCGTAGGGATAAGCCACTTTCCAACGTTGTGCAGGATCCGGATGAACATCGGGGCCTGTGGCGAGTGACGCGGTGATGGCTGCCATATTAACAGCATGGCCCCCGAACGGTGCCATGATCATGCTGGCAACACCCGTGACAATCAATGAAGCTCCGACTGGTGGCTGATAACCACTCGCCCGCAACACTACAAAGCCCGGCAAATTTTGCGAAGCCATGGTGACCAAATAAAGGGGAAGACCGAGACCCAGCGCTGCGCCGAGTTGAAACTGAGGCAGATCAAACGTGAGCGGCGTCAATCCAATTGAACAACACCCCGGCCCCATACCTCCACTGACAACTGCGATCAGCAATCCCAACAGCACAATCAAGGGCACCGCAAACAACGGATAAATCATCCGTACACTGAAGAATGCAATCACCAGCGGCACAACCAACCATGGTGCCGACACTGCGGCAGCAGGAACTTTCAAAACATAACCAACCAAAACCCCAGCCAGCATCGCCGCTGCAATGGCAGAAGGCATGCGATCAATGGCCCGCTCTAGAGGCTTCACCAAGCCCGTGAGAACCATCAAAGCCCCGGCCACCACAAACGCCCCCAACGCCGTCTGATAAGTGAGGCCTTGACTGGCCGCCACCAAAACCGCTCCCGGCGTGGACCACGCCGTAATGATCGGCATTTTATATCGCCAACACAAAATGAAGGTGGTGATCGCCATCATGTAACACAGTGATGCCGCGAAGGAAGCTTGTTGCGCTGGGGTAGCACCAATAGCTTGAGCCGCCTGCATGATGATCAGAATTGTAGAAGCAAAACCGACCACAACAACGGCGGCGGCTGCCGCAGTGAGCGAGAACCAATGTTTCATACCAACGGAACTCCGGGCTCATCCTTGGCCACATGCAAGATAAGCGAAGTTTTTACACTCTCCACATTTGGCGCTTTTGAAAGCGCCCCCAACACAAAACTCTGGATCGATTGCAAATCTCGCGCGGCACATTTCAGCATAAAATCAGCAACGCCAGAAACCGCATAGCATTCGCGCACGATAGGCCAGCCCGCCACGCGGCGTTCAAACTCTTTCATCTCGTGCTCGGCTTGGCTTTTCAGGCCAACCAGCGCCCACACTTGCGCGCCATACCCTAATTTCTCGCCGTCCAATTGCGCCCGGTAACCGGTGATGAAGCCGGCCTTTTCGAGAGACTGAACACGGCGCAGTGTTGGTGGAGGAGAAAGGCCCACCCGCGAAGACAGCTCAACATTGGAAATGCGCCCCTCGCGTTGCAGCTCCTTCAAAATTTTCCAGTCAATCGTATCGAGATCATCAGCCTTGTTCATAGACCACTTATAGCAATAAAATTTCGTGATTCAGAAGCAGCATGTTCACAACATCTTGTGGCCCCTTGTCTCGCACCCCATATGAGCTATGCTGAAAAATCATAGCTCATAGGAAATCCTGATATGTCGTCCCGTCATGCCCGAGTGATTGTACTCGGCTCCGGCCCTGCCGGTTATACTGCTGCCATTTATGCCGCCCGTGCCATGTTGCAGCCTTTGGTGATTCAAGGCATTCAACCCGGCGGCCAATTGACCATCACGACCGACGTGGAAAATTATCCAGGCTTTGCCAAAACCATTCAAGGCCCGTTCCTGATGGACGAGATGAAAGCCCAAGCGGAACATATGGGTGCCGAAATTGTGTCCGACACCATCACCAGTGTCGACCTCAAAGCCACCCCCGTAAAACTTATTGGCGATAGCGGAGTAGTCTATACTTGCGATGCGCTGATCATCTCAACAGGTGCCCAAGCCAAATGGCTGGGTCTGCCCAATGAGCAAGCCTTCCAAGGTTTTGGTGTTTCTGCATGCGCTACGTGCGATGGCTTTTTCTATCGTGGCAAGAAAGTGCTCGTAGTGGGCGGTGGCAACACCGCTGTTGAAGAGGCTTTGTTCCTCACAAACTTTGCAACTGAAGTTGTGGTCGTACATCGCCGCAATGAATTTAAAGCCGAGCGCATTTTGCAAAACCGACTTTTTGCGCATCCCAAAATCAAGGTGATTTGGGATTCCGCTTTAGAAGATGTGTTGGGCACAACAGAGCCTCGCAGCGTTACGACCGCTCGCCTAAAAAATGTGAAGACCGGAGAGATCACTGATTTATCCGTACATGGCATTTTCATCGCCATCGGCCATAAGCCCGCAACCGAATTATTTGAAGGCCAACTGCCATTCAAAAACGGCAATTACTTAGTCACCGCTCCATGGTCCACCGCCACCACCATCCCCGGTGTTTTCGCGGCGGGCGATGTGACCGACGATATTTATCGTCAAGCTGTGACGGCAGCTGGGATGGGCTGCATGGCCGCACTTGAAGCTGAAAAATATTTACACACAAAAGGGTAGCAACACATGGATTGGGACAAGCTTCGGATTTTTCACGCGGTCGCGGACGCCGGAAGCTTCACCCATGCGGGCACGGAATTGCTACTGTCGCAATCCGCAGTCAGCCGCCAAGTCAGCGCGTTGGAGGATGACCTTCACGTCACCTTGTTCCATCGCCATGCCCGTGGTCTGATATTAACTGAGCAAGGCGAAGTGCTTTATCGTACCGCCCATGAGGTCTTTACCAAACTCGCTGCTGCCAAAACCAGGCTCATGGATTCTAAAGAAAAGCCCTCCGGCCAGTTGCGCATCACTACAACAGTTGGTTTAGGGTCAGTATGGTTGACCCCACGCATCACCGAATTTTTGGAACTCTACCCCGATATCAATGTGTCATTGATGCTGGAAGATTCTGAACTTGATCTTTCCATGCGCGAAGCCGATGTGGCCATTAGACTTCGAAGGCCGACGCAACCTGATCTCATCCAGCGCAAACTTTTCACCGTGCACCACCACATTTACGCGTCCACTGATTATGTGAAACACCACGGCATTCCAAAATCAGTCGAAGATTTAGACAAACACCGCATTGTGAGTTTTGGCGAAACTGAAGGTTATTTGACAAATTTAAATTGGCTTGAAACCATTGGCCGTGATCCAACGTCGCCGCGCTCCTCAGCATTGCGTGTCAATAATGCATACGGCGTGCGCCGCGCTGTGCAAGCAGGCGCTGGAATTGGTTCCGTCGCCGATTACATGGTGGCGCCAGACATGAATTTGGTGCTCATCGACCTGCCGCTCGAGGCCCCCCAATTCGACACTTATTTTGTCTACCCTGAAGAACTGAAGGAAACAAAACGCGTGACAGTGTTTAGAGACTTCATCGTGGGTAAAGCACGGGAGTGGAGTTTCTAAGATTTGCTTTGATCACACTGTTCAATTTGCAATCAGCACGGCCATGCCCGCTTCATTTCTCGCGAATTGATTTCCAGAAACAAGGTCGCCTTTTACGACAGATTCAAATTTGACTTCGGCAACACTAATGTCTCGGAAGACAAAATTTCCGTATGCCGTGGACATCACAATGCAAGCAACCAAACTCTGTGCAGCAGCATTAAGATTTTTTTTGGTAATAGCAGATATTTTAAACATTCCGTTTCGCGGAACCCGGCTCGACAGCAAAACAATTCCGAAATCGAAGACAATTGCCAACAGCAAATAACTAAGTGCCAGCACCAGAAATTGTGGACCAACTGGTTGCTGCCAATCTATAAATTGCGGAAATAATGAGCCGTAAAATAAAATTGAAATTGGGTCGCTGATCGTTACGGCAAAGCCGCTCAAAGCAGAATAACCGCTCAATTTAGGCGGTCGCTGCGGCAAATGCGGATTCACACGCCACGCACAAATCGCGGCGTAAACAAGATACGCGATGCCAAAAACCACTACCCAATGCATTGCTTGCGATAAAGATGATGCAACTTTGCCCAGTCCCAAAACGACAATGGCGAGAAGAAGCAACTCTGCAATCTCAACACCTACGAGTGTCAACAGCCCTGCCTTCAAACCGCGGTTTACGGTGTGCAGACTGAGAGTCATCATCACCGGACCTGGCGTAAAATGGACAAAAGCCACGACGGCAAGAAATGCAAAATAGTTTGAACTGCTCATGCGAACAAACTCTCGCTGTTCCATAAGCCCCCTTAATACAGAAAGTAGCTGCGCTGCCGCAATGTGTCATCATCTAGGTTGATGATACGGGCAAATAAAGATCAACTTTTCAAAAAACAATAACATACAAATAAGTTCAATACCTTAGCCCGGAAAACTTTGAACCCCAAGTTCAACAACCGCGCCGTCCCTGCCAACCGTCAAGCAATTTCCACTTTCCATGCCTTGAATATAACAAAACAGCGGCGCTTTTGATTTGCGGAATTTAGCAAATGATTGGGCATCATCATTTTTGGTGAATGGAAACTCGCCGCCTTCTACCAATTTATCAGCAGACTTCATGAAGCCGTTGCCTGAAATCCAATCCTTCAATGTGGCTGTCAAAATTTTAGAGTTTGTTGCCGCGGGCTGTGTAAAATTCATCACGTTCGCAGTGATATAAGATTGCACCCAAACAGCCTCACCCGATTTTTTGCGTATACTGATGACGCCAACAGCTTGCGCACAAGTGGGCCCCTGCGCAAAGGCGTCAATCGTAAGCCCGCTCACCCAGCTGCGTGAAGCACGTGCCGTGCAAGACGCATCAGCAGGCGTTGCCATCACAGCGCTGCATAATAAAATTCCAAAACACAGTTTCCGCATCTTCATTCTCCACCATCTTGACCGCACCGATATTATTCTACAGTATCTCGATTGCAAAATTTGTCGCAGCGTATCCCAAATTTGATTCATAAGAAACAAGGAGAGGAACGATCATGGCCAAAGCCGCCAAAAAACCCGCAGCAAAAAAGAAAGCTGCCCCTAAAAAGAAATCCACAAAACCAATATCCCTGCATCCGCTGATTGACAGTGGTAAGCTGGGTAAAGCCAAACCGAAATTTGCAGGCGGCACCCTCACCTGCAAATGTGCAACAGATGCCGTGAGCATCACGATCAAAGGCCAGACCGCGCATAACCACGCCTGCGGTTGCAGCAAATGCTGGAAACCAGCGGGCGCAACATTTGCCGTCGTCGCCGTGGCAGGCCGCGATAATGTGAGTGTGGCCGCCAATGGACATAAATTGAAAGTCGTAGATTCCAGCGCCACTATTCAGCGCCACGCCTGCTCGGCATGTGGCACCCACATGTTTGGTCGCATCGAAAATACCAAGCATGGTTTCTATGGATTGGATTTTGTGCACACCGAACTGTCAAAAGAAAAAGGCTGGGCTGAACCTACATTTGCTGCCTTCGTTTCATCAGTGATTGAAACCGGAACCGACCCCGCCAAAATGCCCGCCATCCGAGCGCGATTGAAAAAAGTGGGCTTGCCGCCTTATGACGTGCTGTCACCAGCGCTCATGGATTATCTGGCCACACACGCCGCCAAGCAATCGGGCGCACTTAAATCATAAAGTCAAAATCGGCTGGATTAAATTCCAGCCGATTTTCTAATGCCGCAGCATTGGAATTAAGCTGGCAACGAGAGCCACTGCCAATGCCAAATTGATGATCCGATAGTAGCGCACATCATTCAAAATATGTTTGAGCCCAGCGCCAAACAGAACCCAGGTCAAAGCACTGGTGAAGCCCATAAACACAAAAGTTCCGACCACGGCAAAAACGCCGAACACATAATCCGAGGCAATTGTATAAGCTGAAAGCGCCGTAACCCCCATGATCCAAGCTTTAGGATTGACCCACTGAAATGCACTCGCTTGTAAAAATGTAACCGGATCACCTTTGCTGACGCCATCATCAACTGAGGGCTTGGCATTGGCAATCTTCCACGCCAGCCAGATCATATAAGCAGCACCCGCATATTTCAGCGCCACATAAATCCACGGATAGATTTTGAACACTTCACCAAGGCCAAACCCGATACACGCGATCATCAGAGGAAAGCCGATAGCCACACCCCAAATATGGGGCCATGCACGGCCTAGGCCAAAGTTAATCCCCGTCGCCAACAACATCGTGTTGTTGGGCCCCGGCGTGAAAGCGGCAATGCCACCAAAAATGAACAGCGCAATGAAAAGATCATAAGTCATGCGCAGGTCATAATTGATTCCTCAGAAAAAGATCGGGTCTTTTTCCATACCCTTATAAATATCCGCGACAAATTCGCCGTAGCCATTGTACAATACGGTTGGCACACGCTCGCCTGTGCCCAAAACTTCTTCGGTGGCTTGGCTCCAGCGCGGATGCGGAACTTCGGGGTTCACATTGGCCCAAAAACCATATTCCGATGATTGGATAGCCTGCCAAAAATTCATAGGCTGCTCGGCAACAAAACTAATCTTCACGATCGACTTTATTGATTTGAATCCATATTTCCAAGGCGTATGCAAACGAAGCGGCGCACCCATCGATTTTGGCAAATCCTTGCCATAAGCACCTGTGGCAATGAACGCCAAATCATTCATGGCCTCTGCCATGCTCAAGCCTTCAACATACGGCCAAGGATAACCACTGAATGATGACGGATCTTGGCCCGGTGCCATTTTCGGATCGTTGAATGTTTCAAACCGCACATATTTTGCCTCGGCCTTGGGCTTTACTATGGCCAGCAAATCTTTCAGCGCAAACCCAGTCCATGGAACAACCATAGCCCAAGCTTCCACACAACGATGACGATAAATCCGGTCTTCTGTTTGCATTTTGCGAATATGATCGTCAAAATTCAAAGTCATTGGATTGTCCACCAACCCATCAATTGTCACAGTCCATGGTGATGAAACCAAAGCTTGCGCGGCTTCCGAAATGCTCTTGGACGTGCCAAATTCGTAGAAATTATTGTAGGTGGTGTTTTGCTCTTCAGCCGTCACCACTTTGCCAGCATCAGCAAATTTGGGGTTCACAGCAGCACTGGCCGAACCAATCAAAGGCAAAGTGGCAAGTCCACCAATCAGTTTGCGGCGATTCAAAAACAATGCTTCCGGCGTCACATAAGACTCCGAAATTTCCCAACCTTTACGTTTCAAAATGTTCATGGGCACAAATCCTCTAAAGCCTAACAACTAAAGTGATTTGCGCCCATGTGCAATTCAAGTGTGATCACTAAAACGTTAGCGACCCATAAAGTCGCCTTTGCCGAGCGGAACGCCAATGCCGCGCAAAAGATTATAGGCCGTGGTCATATGAAAATAGATATTTGGTAAGGCCATATTGCTGAAATATGTTTGGCCCGGAAATGTCATGTCTTGGCCCGCAACCTTCATGGTAATGTCTCGAGCTTCAGCCCCCTCAAAACTCTTGGCATCCAAACTCGCCAAAAACGCTTCAGTTTTAGCAATGCGCGCATAAAGATCTTCAAATGTTTTTTCGTCATCAGCAAAACTTGGAATAGCAGCGCCAGAAAGACGGGCAGCAGCACCTTTGCTAAAATCTGTTACCAACAGAACTTGCCGAAGCAACGGAAACATATCAGGGTAAACCCGCAAATTGAGCACTACAGCTTTATCCAGCTTTTGCGCATCAAGATGCGCTTCGGCCTTTTTCAAAAACTTTGTGATGGCTTGCAAATTCTTTTGTAAGGCCGGAATAACTTGAGCGTACATATTATTTTCCTTTATTTTAAATTGCCGCAGAAGCGCTGAATGCGCGTGCAAGCATCTTCGAGAATTGAGTTTGAAGTGGCATAAGAAATTCGGAAATAGGGCGATGTGCCAAAAGCCGCACCATGAACGGCTGCCACACCTTCGGCGGCTAACAATTCCGAAACAAAATCTTCGTCAGACGAAATGACTTTCCCTGAGGGCGCAGTTTTTCCAAGTGTGCCCGCACAGGAGGGATACACATAAAAAGCGCCCTCCGGTGTGGCACAAGAAATTCCATTGGCTTGATTGAGCATCGACACCACCAAATCCCGCCGACCCACAAATATCTTGTTGTGTTCGGCAATAAAATCTTGCGGGCCATTCAATGCTTCCACGGCTGCCCACTGGGCAATCGACGAAGGGTTCGAAGTCGATTGCGATTGTAGCTTTGCCATGGCTTTGATCAAAGCTTCAGGGCCAGCCGCATAACCTATGCGCCACCCCGTCATGCAATAGGATTTCGAAACACCATTCATCGTTAAAGTGCGGTCGTAAAGTGTTGGCTCAACTTCAACAGGTGTTACGAATTTGAAATCATCGTAAACCAAATGCTCATACATATCATCGGTCAAAACCCACACATGCGGATGGCGTACCAACACATCTGTAAGCGCTTTCATTTCAGAATGAGAATAAGCGGCACCAGACGGGTTCGAGGGCGAATTCAAGATCAGCCACTTGGTCTTGGGCGTAATCGCTTTTTCCAAGTCAGCAGCTTGCAATTTAAAACCTTTAGCTGGCGCCCCTTGCACAATGACGGGCTTGCCCCCTGCTAACATCACAATGTCTGGATAGCTCACCCAATAAGGGGCAGGCACAATAACTTCATCGCCAGCATTAACAGTGGCCATCAAAGCATTGAAAAGAACTTGCTTTCCACCCGTGCCAACCGACACTTGGGAAGGCTTGTAGTCCAAGCCGTTCTCACGTTTGAATTTGGCACACACAGCTTTTTTTAATTCAGGGATACCGTCCACTGCCGTATAGCGTGTTTTGCCAGCGTTAATGGCGGCGATCGCTGCGTCCTTTATGTTGCGCGGCGTTTCAAAGTCAGGTTCCCCAGCAGCAAGTCCAATCACGTCCTTGCCCTCGGCTTGCATCACTTGGGCTTTGGTACTGATTGCGATGGTGGCTGAAGGTTGAATGCGGTTTAGTGAATCAGAAATAAAGCCCATGGCACAGAATCCTGTTGAATTTGAACTCTCCTCTAAGGCTTTGGCACAACCGCGGCAAGCAACAATCAGCCGCAAGAATTAAGAAATTTTGTGTGATAGTATCGCCACATGGAAACAGAGCATTTCTCGATTATTGGTGGTGGCATCGCAGGTTTGGCGGCAGCCATTGCGGTGGCCAAAGCCAATCGGTCGGTTGCTGTTTATGAGAAAGCTGCAAGCTTCGATCCTATAGGCGCCGGGTTGCAGTTAGGCCCAAATGCAGTTCGCTCGCTTAAAAAACTAGGTGCATGGGACGAAGTGAAGCCTTTCACATCTTCACCACCAGCCATCCATATTCGCGACGGCCACAGCGGAAAACTGCTGAAAGAATTAAAACTCGACACACAATTCGAAGCTCGCTTTGGCGGACTATACCGCGTGGCCCACCGTGCCGATCTGCATCAAGCACTGCTTAAAGTGATCGCAAATTTTGATATTATCAAAATCCATTTAGGTGAAGAATTAGTCATGGACGATATGCGCAGCAGTGGTTCAGTGATTGGCGCTGATGGCATTTGGTCAGCTTCACGCGAAAATTTATTCCCCGATAGTTCGGCAATCATTTCCACCGACACAATCTATCGTAGTTTGGAACCGCTGCAAAATGTAACAGGCCTCGCAATGGAATGCGTAAACCTCTGGCTTTTTCCAGGTGGCCATGTGGTGCATTACCCTGTTGGTCGAGACGCAAAACTCAATCTTGTAGTGGTCACTCAAGGCAAACCACCTTTAGAACATTTTGCCAGAGCTGCGCCACAACTCTTGGAGCTTCTACAAAAAACAAAAACCTGGACAAATTGGCCTGCGGCATATGTGCGTCCACTCAAAAATTGGTCGGTTTTTCCAAATGCTCTGTTGATTGGTGATGCCGCGCATGGAACTCTGCCCTATCTTGCACAAGGAGCCGCCATGGCGCTGGAAGATGCCGCAGAACTTTTTAAGCAACTTGAAAACGAAACAAGTTTCCAAAATGCGTTTACAGCATTTGAAACAACCCGAATTGCGCGGACCACAAAATTGCACAACGCTTCGCTTGAAGCAGGTAAAATGTATCATATGGGCGGAGCAATAGCAGCACTTCGAAATCTAATTATTCAAGCCGCGCCGAGCCACTTGATAATCAACCGGATGAAATGGATCTACGATACAAAATGACGTCGACCGCACATGCGGTCGACGTCTCGTTTTTTAGTATTTTCCCTGACCCTGACGGTTAGGTTTTGGACCTGATCCTTGACTATTTTCATTTGGGATTCGCAAAACGCACCGAGTAGGACGCATTGCAACAAATGTCAGACTTAAGCGGCTGCTCCCTTTGGTGCATACGACTGAAGATTGGCATGAGCCTTGCGATTCCAGCATCCACAATGGTTTGCCTTCGCGTTTAATCACAGTCTCGCAACACTTGATCCAGCGTCCTTTGACGTTTGTATTGCAGCGCTGCAAGCTGTCGGTAATGCCAGCCTGTGCGTGAGGTGCGGCAAAGTTTAGGCCGCCCAGAACTGCGAAAGCAGCAAGTATGAGAGTTTTACGTGAGAAAAATATGTTGGTCATGGTATCCTCCTTGGGGTTGAACGATCATGACTGATCGATGGCTTGAATATGGCAAAGTCGCGATGAGAGGAGCCTGAATGTGTCGTTCATCTTGAATTCACCTAAGGAATAAAACAAAACCACACGCGTACTATGCTCGTAAGGTAAATTGTAATCAATACCGGAGAATGTCCCATGAAACTGCTCACAGCATCAATTCTAACTTTAGGTCTAGCATTCAATGCAGCCGCTTTTGCCGCCGGGACTGCCCCCGCGCCGAGCGGCACCACCACCTCTCCCATGCAACTTAAATGCAAACGGGGTGAAGTCGTTGTAACACTTCATGTGAAGGGCAAGCCCGATAAGAAAGTATGCAAGAAGGCGAAAGCCGAAATCATTCCTGATGAAGACATGTTCCAGCAAGGCCGTCTGTTGGCAAAGCAAGGCCAATATGATTGGGCCATCACTGTGCTCTCATCTGTGAAGGATCAAAATGATCCAGCAGTGTTGAATTATCTGGGTTACAGCAACCGCAAAGCCGGTCGCCTCGACATCGCCATTACATATTATAATAAGGCCCTCGCAATTGATCCTAATTACGTGTTGGCCCGCGAATATTTGGGCGAAGGTTATGTGGCCGCTGGTCGTTTGGACCTTGCACAAATCCAGCTGGACGAAATTGGCAACCGTGCTGGCAAAACCAGCGAGGAATATATTGATCTCGCCAAAGCCATCAAAGGCTCTACAATCTAATTAAGTTGGGGGCGTGAGCCACTGCACAAGGCCGTGCCCCCTGCCTTCTATTCCAAGACGCTCTGCAAGTGCGGGCATCAAAACTTGCAGATCTGGTTCTAAATTCCACGGCGGATTTATGATGACCAAACCTGATCCTGATAAACCGCCGCGAACCAGTGCTGTCTTAACCCGCAGCTCGACATGCAACATATTCGGAAAAGCTAAATCACGAATTGCGTCAATAAATTTTGTTGCAAACTCATCGGTTGTCACCGGATACCAAACCACAAAAACCCCAGTCGAAAATCGCTTATGACCAAGTTCTAAGGTTCTCACAATGCGATCAGTTTCGTCCAAAACTTCAAAAGGCGCATCAAGCAGTATGACGCCGCGGCGCTCTTTAAACGGCAATTGACTCTTTACCGCTAGGCCCGCATCCAGTTGTGAAATTTGAACCCGCTGGTCCTGACCGATATTATAACGCAAGGTTTGCAAATCTTCAGGGTGCAATTCATTAGCAATCAACCGATCAGTTTTGCGTAACAAATCCAAAACCAATTTTGGCGATCCAGGATAATTCCGCGCCCCACCGTTAGAATTCATTTTTAAAATCACAGATCGATAGGGTGCAAGCACAGCTTCTACATCATCGCTAAAACTGCCGTCCATTTTGCCAATCCCACTTTGCCACTCGCCCGTTTTTAGGGCTTGCTCGCTTTCCAAATCATAATGCCCAATCCCTGCATGGGCATCGAGAAACGCAAATGGTTTGTCTTTGACTCTCAATAAATCAATAATGCGCGCCAATACCGAATGTTTTAAAACATCAGCATGATTGCCGGCATGAAACGCGTGACGATAGTTCATGAGCGCGGCTTAGCTGTGAGATAGCCTCAGTGCAACTGGTTAACCAAGCCTAAATGTTTTGTGGCCAAATCTTTCTCCACGATAGTTTTTGGAGGCTGCTATGAGATTTAGTTTGGTGATTGCTGTGACATTAGTTTGGGTGGGGTCGGCAGTTGCAGCGGACCAGTCACCCTGGTTTGGCAGCCAAGCCACTCCGCCTCAGCAAATTTCACTCGACGTAAATTCCGATCAAATCGCCGATGATGGATTGGCATCAGACGCAATATTGACAGAACTTGAGTGTCCAATTGAAGGTTGCCCAACACCTAAAAAACTTGGTAAACAGTCAAAATAGTTCAACATGTCCTTATTGCTGCCACAGCTTTAGGGTTATTCGATTGATAGACGGGGGATTTGAAAATGGGTTTTATGACGAAAACATCAATAGTTTTGGCTTTGGGCATCAGCCTATCGGGCTGCACAAGTATGAATGTATTTAAGGATAATGCTGGTCCACAAGCTGTGGATTTGGCACCAGATCCTGCCCAAATGCCGGCCGCACCAGCCAATGTATCGGCCGCCCAAATCAAATCTCTCTTGACTGGCAAGAGCTGGCGGTGGAGCGGTGCCAAAGCCAGCGGTGTTACACTTTACGCAGCCGACGGAAATTCACTTGTCGAAATTACCGGCAAGGGCACAACAGGCGGGAAATGGGTGGCAAAAGATGGCCAGCTTTGCGAAAGCTTCCAACCGCTTGCGGGCATCCTACCCAATGGACAACCCATGAATTGCCGCACATTTACAGGCAGTGGTGGCGTTTACAAAGTTGGCAACGCCACATTTACTTTGGCGTCTTAAAACACAGTCTCGCCATAAACTCACCATCCTGTTGCCGTGCCACTTGAGCACAATGGCAGCCAGAGGATGATTATGGCAACACGCAGAAATTTTATCAAATATGTGGCCTTAACAGCAATGGCAACGCCAGTATTTGCAGATGATTCACTTTACGGCGGATCGTCGATCAACCGTGATCTGACACTCGTCCCTCCAGTAGAATCACCAATCGATTTTCCAATCAAATCATATGCGGATCGACTGCCCGAAAAATTCCGCCGCCAACAAGTCACGATTGGTTCAGAGGAACCACCCGGTTCAATCATCGTGGATCCAGAACATCGCTACCTCTACTTCATTCTCGGCGAAGGCCAAGCCATTCGTTATGGCGTAGGTGTGGGCCGTGAAGGGTTTGCGTGGTCGGGTGAAGCAACCATTGGTATGAAACGCCGCTGGCCGCGCTGGCTGCCACCAGAGGAAATGGTGCTGCGAGATGTACATGCATCTGAATGGACCAATGGCATGCCCGGTGGCCCCAAAAACCCATTGGGCGCGCGGGCGTTGTATTTGAACTCCAATGGCGTTGATACGCTATACCGCATTCATGGCACCAATGATCCCTCATCGATTGGCAAAGCCATGTCATCTGGCTGCGTGCGCATGTTAAACGAAGATGTGGCTGATTTGTTTGAGCGGGTAAAACTGGGTACCCGTGTTGTTGTTTTGGCGGCAGGTGCCTTTTAGCGCCCTTGCGAGAATGCAACTGTTATGGCACATGCTTTTCTAGGAATGAAAATGTCGGGCAAATTAAAAAATCAAATCGTGCAAGTCGTGGGCGTCGCAAGTTTAATTTTGCTCGGTGCCTGTTCAAACTCGCCAAATGGCGTTCGCGTGGTTAATGGCGGCACGTCTGCTATTCCAAGCAAAGCTGGCGCACCCATCCGAAATCTTACAGCTGATGAAATAAGCGGTGCTGTTGTCGGCAAAACGTTTCAATACACACGCAAAGATGGCACCGGTTTTGTAACGTATAACGCCGATGGCTCTTTCAATTATCAAGACGATCAAAAAGGCGAAGGCACAGGCAATTGGCGCGCCACTGGTGATCAATACTGCGAAACTTATGGCGCAAGTGCAGCCCAAGAATGTGGCATTTTCAAAAGCACAGGCGATGCTTTCTTTGCAGCCAATTCACGACTTGTGGAAATGAAAGTATAAAAAAACGGCAGGCCCATAAGGCCCGCTGTTTTCATTACGAAATTATAGGTTAGTATTTCGGAACGCGGCCATGCGGCGTCAAACCGTCAACCACTTGTGGCAAAGTTTGTGCCAAGCGACCGAGCAAATCTTCTGGCGTAAGACCCGTTTGCTTGGCGAGCATAGCCACAATGTCTGGTCCTAGAGCTTGGCTCAATTGACCGCCATTGACGGCTGTATTTTGGCCTGTGCCAATCCACGAGTCCGCAACATTGCCTTGCCCATTCTTGGTGAACTGCTCTAGCAAACCGCCTAAAGCTCCCCCAATGCCACCGGGAATCGCAGCAGGAGCTTCCGCTTGCGGTGCAGCTTCAGCACCACCACTCAAGCTTTTCACAAATTCACCAATCTTGTCGCGGTTTTGAAAACCAGCAACAGCAACCAAACCCAACAAAGCCGTGAGTGACGGCATAGCGTTCGCCATAATGTATCCCTTTCATGTAACGAACTCGATAAATATGATCAAAGGGTGGGAATTTCAAGACTCGATCATTGGTGATTTCGCAATTGTAATGCTAAGGTTAGTGCCTTGCCCGATTTTGGGTTTAACTGGGAGCGTTAAAATGGGAATTATCTGGACAATCATTATTGGTTTTATTGCAGGCGTTGTCGCCAAGTTCGTCATGCCCGGCAGCAATGAGCCACAGGGCTTTATCCTCACAACCATTCTCGGCATCGTGGGTGCCGTGGTTGCCCAATACATTCCTATCATTCAGAACTTCGGCCCAATTGTTTCAGCCATTCTTGGCGCAATTGTTGTTCTTTTTGTGTGGGGCATTATTTCCCGCAACAAAGCAGCATAATTATTGAATATAGGGATTGGTCAGCCGCTCTTCACCGATGCGGCTGGCTGCTCCATGTCCGGGCAAAAACACCACGTCATCACCCAACGGCAAAATCTTTTCTTTGATCGATTTAATCAAAGTGTCGTGGTCACCACCTTTCAAATCGGTGCGCCCCACCGAATTTTGAAACAGCACGTCACCCATCAAAGCAAATTTGTTTTCAGCATTGAACAACACAACTGAACCCGGCGAATGTCCCGGCGCTTCAATCACACTGAATGACAATCCGCCCACCGTCACCACGTCGCCTTCTACTAACCAGCGATCAGGAGTGAGCGCGCGACTACCCACCATGCCATAAGCAAGCCCACGCGCAGGCAAATCATCTAAAAACATTTTATCATTGATGTGGGGGCCCTCAACTTGCACACCCAAAACTTCGGCAAGTTCAGAAGCTCCGCCCGCATGATCAATGTGACCATGCGTGATAATTATCTTTTCAACTTTAACATCGGCCGCTTTGATGGCTTCCAAAATGCGCGGCACATCTCCGCCGGGGTCCACAACGGCTGCAATTTTCTTGTCCTCGTCAACAATGAGCGAGCAGTTTTGTTGAAATGGCGTAACTGGAATGATACGAACTGAAAGTTTAGTCATGGTCTGGTCCTTGATGCTCAGTGGCAATATCGCTAGAGCCAGCCAATGTCGACAGCAAAACCACACTATGGAAATCTCATTGCCGCCATCGCAACAGTTGGCGCATGTGATGCGGCTCTTGGTTTAACGTTACAGCTCATTCCTTTGATTCAACACGACCGCGGAACACCTGCGTGGCTCATTGGATTGGCTGCAGCAATGGGGCCTTTGGGAACACTTCTGGCGGGCCCCATGCTGCCATTGCTGATAAAAAAAACTGGTGCAAAACGTGTGGCCTATGCGGCCATTGCCTGCATCCTCGCCAGCCTATTTGGTTTTGCTCTAACCAATTGGTTGCCCATTTGGTTTCCATTACGATTCATGATGGGCCTCGCCACGGGCGCGCTCTTCACGGTCAGCGAAACGTGGATTATTGGCTTTACCAACGACCAAAATCGCGGTCGAATTATGGGACTTTATATTTCGATTTTGACCATGAGTTTTGCCATGGGACCATTGATCCTTCCTTTCACTGGGATTGCAGGATGGAGCCCTTGGATCATCGGCATGGTGTGCATAGCAGCAGGCTCTTTGCCGCTCACGCTGGTCAATGTGACAAGCCATATTGGAGAACGCTCTCATAGTTTTTTGGGCGTGTTTCGGCGGGCTCCGCTCTTGTTTGCCGCTATTTGCGCGGCCACATTTTTTGACTCAGTCTTCATTTCATTTTTCACTATCTTTGCTACAGCAAAAGGTGTGGCCCTTGCCACCGCCAGCACAATGCTTGGCTTTGGTATTATTGGATCTGCACTGTTGTTCTATCCAATGGGTTGGCTTGGTGATCATTGGTCTCGCGAAAAAATGGCAATGTGTAATTCTTCGGTCACCGTTCTCAGCAGTCTATTACTAGCAACATTCATCACAACTTGGTTGGCATGGCCTTTGGTGATGATATTGTTTGCATCGGCCGCAGGTGTTTATGTCGTAAGTTTGGCCGCCATGGGCGACATTTTTAAAGGTGCTGATTTGGTAGCAGGCTCAGCGGCCGTTGCCGCCATGTGGGGTGTCGGTGGATTGCTTGGCCCGCCACTGGCAGGAGCTGCCATTGATGCCTTCGGCATTGATGCCATGCCATATACTTTGGCGATGATTTATACTGCCCTTCTCTTGGCGTTATTTTTTAATGGCGGAAAATTAGCACTGCCCTTAAAGGAAGCCGCATGACCGACACATCCCCCCTGCTCACCATCCGCGATTTTCTGCGTTATGCCATCAGCCGCTTTAATAGAGCCGGTTTGGCCCATGGCCACGGCGTAACGTCGGCTTTGGATGAAGCCGCCTTCATCATTCTCGAAACTTTGAAATTGCCAGTAGATGACATCAATCCATGGCTTGAAGCCAAGCTGCTTCCATCAGAGCGTGACGAACTGGCAACACTAATCGAGGCCCGTGTAACAACCAGAAAGCCTGCTGCTTATCTGCTGAAGCGCACCTATATGCACGGCATTCCCTTTTACGTCGATGAGCGCGTCATTGTTCCGCGCTCTTTCATTGGCGAACTTATGGTCAAAGGGCTGTTTGATGAAGCGGGCTTGGGTTTCGATCTTCAGCCTGAAAATGTTGAATCCGTTTTAGATCTCTGCACAGGTTCCGGTTGCCTTGCTATTCTGGCGGCCAGCACGTTTCACAATGCGACTATTGACGCTAGCGACCTTTCAAACGACGCACTAGATGTGGCCCGCATCAATCTTAAAGATCACGATCTTGAAGATCGCATTACTTTGCATACAGGCAATTTGTTTGAACCGCTCCAGGATCACAAATTCGATTTGATTATTTCTAATCCTCCTTATGTAGCGACCGAGGAAGTGGAAGCATTCCCCGCCGAATATGCCCACGAACCGCGCATGGCCCATGAGGGTGGTGCCGATGGTTTTGAATTGGTGCGAGAAATTATCAAGCAGGCACCAAAACACCTCAACAAAGGCGGTGGTCTTTTGTGTGAAATTGGATTGGGCCGAGAAATTCTTGAAGCAGAGTTTCCAAACTTAAACTTCTTCTGGTTAGATACGGAAGAAGCGGAAGGCGAAGTTTTCTTCCTTAAGTTTTGAGGCCTGAGGCTTTTTTGAAATTATCCCAAATCTGTTTCGTCATGCGCGCCATGGCAGGCATCTGAGGGTAACATTCTGCCTTTAATCTATCATAAGCCCCCGGTCCCAATTCGCGGTCCAGCACCTCTTGGTAACTTGGCAAAGACGACCACGTTGCAATAGTCTGCGGGCTGAACTCACAGTGAAACTGCGTACTCAAGGCATGGGTATCAATGGCCAAACTTTGAATTGCGGCAGCTGGCGATTGCGCCAAAATAATTGAACCCTGCGGTGCCCGTTTCACTTCGGCATGGTGCCATTGCATCACGCGGTGGTGTGGCTCCAGTCCTTCAAAAAATCTGTGGGATGAACCAGCTTCTGTCAGTTCAAGATCAAAAACTCCAACTTCGGAGTCTTCTGCCTGAGCCACTTCGCCGCCCAAGGCCGTCGCCAAAAGTTGATGCCCCAGACACACCCCTAAATAAGGCTTTGCCCGATCCCACACCCATTCTCGAATGGCAGCTTTTTCATCTTTCAAATAAGAAAACTGATCGTCCTGCCATGTGTCCTGCGCTCCACCTAAAACAAATAACAAATCATAAGGCGCCAGCGACGGAATAGCTTGACCTTCAAACAACCGCACAAATTCCGGATTGATGCCGTCTTCAGCAAAATAATCCAAGAAGCGTCCTGGGTGATCATAATCCATGTGTTGAAAAATGAGAGCGCATTTCATGGCTATTTAAATAAGCTGCAAGTTGATGGCTTGCGGGCCGCGCCCACGGGTATCATCTTCAGTTGCAAATGAAAGCGCCATGCCTTCATCTAAATGCGGAAGTCCAGCGCGTTGCACCGACGAAATGTGCACGAACACATCGCGGCCGCCGCCTTCAGGCGTCACAAACCCAAAGCCGCGGTCCTTATCAAAGAACTTCACTTTTCCGAGTTGGCGTGGATTGACACTTGTAACATTCATCCCTTCAGTTACTCTGCTCTCACCCTTAAAATCAACAATTGAAAACATGACATCATTTATGAAGCTTATTTACCTAACATGTTGCCTTGCAACTGTTTCAATGGCCATTCCTGCATCCGCCACAGTGAGCCAGAAATCCACATATAATTACTTCAGAATTCAAGGCAGCTCTGCCCGCGAAATTTATACTTCGCTTTTAAAACATGCAAAAGGCCCGGCAGGACACGATGCATATGCAACCACCGCAATTCAAGTTTTCCAAAAATCTAAACTCCTGACAGCGCCCAATTGTCGATTTCAGAAACTGCAAATTTACGCCACTTTCAAAATCACACTGCCGAAATTACAATCTGCCAGCCGCCCCGCAGCCACACAGAAAACTTGGCAGGGCTTTTCCTCAGCGTTACAGACCCATGAAGAACATCACCGCAGTTTATGGATGGCTTGTGCCGCAAAGTTGGAACAAGCAGCAGCAGGATTAAGCGCCAAAAACTGTAAGGCCCTCACAGCAAAGTTCAAAACAGTTTGGAAGGCCATTGAAACTGACTGCACCAGAGAAAATAACAGCTTTGACCGAGCTGAACAAAAAAACTTGTTACAGCAGCCATTTATAAAAATGGTGATTGGCGGGCGCTGATTTAGTCCAACACCCGAGCAGCGATTGTTTTAAGCTTGGCGATCAATACCGCATCGCGTTTATCCGGCGTGGTCATAATCGCTCCGTCTAAGGCACGGTCCGAACCAATGGGACAGGCCTGGTGAATGCGGTCCAAATTTTTTGCGAGTCTCATCACGAATTTTTTCGCCAATAACACATTTGAAGTCATGGTCTTTACAACTTGGGTAACATCCACAGCATCATGGTGGGGGTGCCACGCGTCAAAATCAGTGACCATCGCCACATTGCAATAACAAATCTCGGCTTCGCGGGCCAGCTTGGCTTCCGGCATTGCCGTCATGCCTATCAAGCTCGCTCCCCACGATTTGTGCAGTTCTGATTCTGCCTGCGTCGAAAACTGCGGGCCTTCCATCACCACGAGAGTCCCCCCTTTCGAGTAGGCTATGCCTTCGTCTTTCAAGGCCTGCTCGGCTGCCTCTAGTAATATGGGTGAAACCGGACGGCTAAATGGAACATGCGCAACGCATCCTGTGTCAAAGAATGAACTTTCCCGCTTATGAGTGCGATCAATGAATTGCTCCGGCAGCACAAATAAACCGGGAGGCAATTCCGCCTTGAGTGAACCTACTGCCGATAACGAAACCAAATCGGTAACACCCACCTGTTTTAGAGCAGCAATGTTGGCCCGGTAATTGATTGAGCTCGGAGTGTACACGTGCCCCCGCCCATGGCGCGGCAGGAATACAACCGGCAAGCCATCAATTTCGCCCATGCGCAACTCATCAGACGGCATTCCCCACGCTGTTTCAACTGACTGCCAACGGGCTTGGTCCATGGCAATATCATAGACGCCTGATCCACCGACAATTCCGAGAACTGTTTTTGCCATTTCGCACTCGCCTTTGATTCAACAAGTGCATCAGGCCGCAGAAACCGCCCTCTCGTCAAGCTTCACGTCACATTCAAATCGGTCGCGACCATTTTGCTTGGCCAAATATAGAAATTGATCAGCTCGCCGCAATACCAATGCCATGGCTTCTTTTGAATTATCAGAAACCAATCCCGCGCTAATCGTAGAAATTATGTGTGTGCCACGATAATGAATGGACTGCAGACGCAGCGCCGAACAGGTTTGGGCGATAATGAGCTGGGCCTGTTGTTGCGTCACCCCTGGTAGATAAATAGCAAATTCCTCGCCACCGAGACGGCCGACAAAACCATGGTTGCCAACAACTTGCGTCATTAAGGTGGCGATATGTTTCAAGACTTCGTCACCTGCTTCGTGACCATACGTGTCATTCACGCGCTTAAAATGATCAGCATCTAAAATCGAAAGGTAACCACCTTTGTTGCGCCGCTCTTCCATGACTTGCAAAAATCGAACACGACTGAGCAAACCTGTCAGCGTGTCAAATTTTACCAAGCTATCCAAGGTGGTGATGGTCTGGCTCACCAGCTTCAACATATGCAGTGCAAATACTGAAATAGGAAACGTAATAAAAAGTGGAATTAGGCCGGAGATTACGAATATCGGAATTTTAAACTGCAGTGGCACCCGCCACAAAGTGAGGCTGACAACGATCAAGGGCACAGCCACAGCCAAAGCTGTAATAACTGCGCTGATCGCCAGCACCTGCTTCCATGTATTAACCCGAAACCGCATAAAATTTCTCCGGCCTTATAATCGCAAAGGCGCTTTGAGAAATCCGCAACGTAAAAGATACAATTTTATCTAATGTGTCGAATGCAACCTCACTCAACAAAAACTCCCGCCGAAGCGGGAGTGATAAAACTGCGATACTGAATTTGTTTAATGTACGTCGCGCCAAATGCGTTGCTTCACGAAATACATCATCGCGGCAAGGATTGCCAAATAGATCAACACCATGAATCCGGTTTGCTTGCGCTCTTCCATTTTTGGTTCAGCGGTCCAAGCGAGGAAAGCTGAAACGTCGCGCGCTTGATCGGCCAAAGTATTTGGAGCCCCATCGTCGAAAGTCACTTGGCCATCAGCCAACGGAGGTGGCATGCCGATCCAATGTCCGCTTACGAACGTCGGGTTATAATATTTGCCTTCAGGGGCTTCTTTCTGCAGTTCTGCCGATGGTTCTTCATACCCAGTCAAAAGCGAATAGACATATTGCGGTCCACCAACCCCATTCACCAACTGGTTGAAAGTGCCATGCCAACCTTCACGCGCTTTGGTGATCAAGCTAAGATCAGGTGGCAATGCACCACCATTGGCGGCTTTAGCAGCCTCTGGATTGGCAAAGGTCCATGGAAAATAATCAGAAGGCAAACCCGGACGATCGAACATATTGCCGTCATTGTCTGGGCCGTCTTTAATTGTAAAAGTCGCTGCAAGGGCCTTCACTTGTTCTTCGGTAAAGTTTGGCCCGCCTTTGTCAGCAAGATTGCGGAAGGCCACGTATTTCATGCTGTGGCAATTCGAGCAAACTTCTTTGTAAACTTTGTAGCCGCGCTGAACTTGAGCGCGGTCAAACTTACCAAAAGGTCCTTCAAACGAAAAAGAAATGTGCTCAGCTTCTTTTGCACCCTCATTGGCGAATGCAAGACCAGTGAAGGAAACCAAACCAGCAATCAGGAGTGTTGTAAATTTTTTCATCATCGTCTCCAGATCACTCAGCAGGCATCAAAACTGGTTTTCGTTTCGCCAGAACACTGTCCGAAATAGAAGCGGGAAGTGCACGTGGCGTTTCAAGCAGACCAAGCAGCGGCAGAATTACAATAAAGTGGAGGAAATAATACGCGGCAAAGATCCGACCCCACAATACGTAAGCACCTTCAGGCGGTTTTGATCCAATATAACCAAGGGCCACACAGACCAAAGCAAACACCCAGAAGAAACCTTTGAAAATTGGCCGATAATTACCCGACCGAACCTTCGAAGTGTCAAGCCATGGTAAGGCCAACAAAATCAAGATGGAGCTGAACATCGCAATCACGCCCAGTAACTTGTCGGGCACCGCACGCAAAATTGCGTAGAACGGCAGATAATACCATTCTGGTTTGATATGCGCAGGAGTTACAAGTGGATCAGCAGGAACATAGTTCACAGCATCGCCCATATAGTTTGGCCCGTAAAACACAAACAAGCCATAGAATATGAAGAACATCAAAATCGCGAAGGCATCCTTCATTGTGTAATAGGGGTGGAATGGAACAGTGTCTTGCGGACCCTTCACGCTAATGCCTGTCGGGTTGTTATTGCCAGTCACATGCAAGGCCCAGATGTGAAGGATAACAATTCCAACCAATACGAACGGCAAAAGGTAATGAAGCGAGAAGAAGCGGTTCAATGTTGGGTTATCAACGGAATAACCTCCCCACAGCCAAGTGGTAACAGTGTCGCCCACGAACGGAATTGCTGAGAACAAATTGGTGATTACCTTAGCACCCCAGAAGCTCATTTGGCCCCAAGGCAAAACATAACCCATGAAAGCAGTGGCCATCATGATCAGATAGATAATCACACCGATCATCCAAAGCACTTCGCGCGGGGCCTTATACGACCCAAAATACATGCCGCGGAACATGTGAATGTAAACGGCGATGAAGAACATCGAAGCACCATTCATGTGCATATAGCGCAGCATCCAACCGTAGTTCACATCGCGCATGATGCGTTCAACTGAATTGAAAGCCATATCAACACTCGGCGTGTAATGCATAACCAGAACAATGCCGGTAATAATTTGCACCATCAGCATCACCGATAGAATACCGCCGAATGTGAACCAGTAATTCAAGTTTCTGGGTGTTGGAAAATCCAACACGTGATCTTTCGCAAAAGCCACAACCGGAAGGCGCTCGTGAAACCACTTTCCAACGGCACTGGTGGGCTGATAATTTGATGGTCCGCTCATGGTAATTGTTCCTGATTAACCGACGCGAATTTTTGTGTCAGTGAGAAATACATAAGGTGGTACTGGCAAGTTTTCTGGTGCTGGGCCACGGCGCACGCGTCCAGACGTATCATATTGCGAACCATGACAAGGGCACAGCCAACCGCCTGTAGATGCATTGCCGGTTACTACCCCATACTCGCCAAGATCGCCTTGGGGAACGCAGCCAAGATGTGTACAGACGCCTAGCATCACAAGATATTGAGATTTACCATCAACAACGCGGTTATCATCTCCTGCATCGACACTGCCTTTGGCATTGGCATTGCGTGCTTCAGTGTCAATCAGATCGGTCAACTTTACACTCTTGGCCAATTCAATATCGGCCTTGCTGCGATGGCGCACAATCAACGGGTTGCCGCGCCACTTGATAATAATTGATTGCCCTTCAGCAATTGGCGCTAGATCAACTTCGACCGACGACAGTGCCAGCACTGAGGCATCCGGGTTCATCTGATAAATAAAAGGCCAGGCGGTGAGAGCTGCCCCAACACCGGCTACGGCACCAGTTGCAACCATCAAAAAATCGCGTCGGTTGACGTCTGAATGTTCAACATTGGCCACGTGTTATTTCCTTATTTTAGAAAACGCCGCACATCGCCGATTTAAACCGTGATGCACGCTCAATTATCAGGGGTTTTTGACATTGGCTGCTAAATAAGTCTAGCCATAGGATGTCGCAGATGCGCTTTCTTTTAAAACCTGTGTAAAACACTTAAATCATGCTGGAAATTGCACTCTATCAACCCGACATCGCTCCCAATGCGGCAACAATCGCAAGGCTTTGCGCCTGTTTTGACCTAAAGCTCACGATTATTGAGCCAGCAGGCTTTGTTTGGACTGATTCTTCGTTTCGGCGCGCGGGCATGGACTACCTGCAACATGTCAATTTACACCGCTCTGATTCCTGGGAACATTTTCGTCGCGAAACGAAAACTCGCAGATTGGTGCTGCTCTCCACCAAAGCAACCGTCTCCCATGTTCAGTTCCAATTTTCAGAGGATGATATTTTGCTTTTAGGCCGCGAAAGCGCCGGTGTGCCAGCAGCCGTTCACGAAAGCATAAATGCAAGAGTGCTCATCCCCATGAAGCCCGGGATGCGGTCGCTCAATGTTGCCATGGCAGCAAGCCTCGTAACAGGCGAAGCACTTCGGCAGCTTAATTATTTCTAGAATTACTGAACCAGACGTACGCCTGAAAGCTGATTTCCGATTTTTATAAAGGCGTCCGTTAACATCGCGCTATTGTCAGCATCAAATGCGTGACCAGTATCCGTGGCGCAATCAGTCAAAATTGCTTTTATCGTAGGCGTCGGAACTTGAAATGAAACCGTGAAAACTTCGATGCCATCGGCTTTCACATTTGAACAAAGGTTTTCCAATTTTTTGTTAGCAGCAAAGGCATCGCGGCCAGAATGGTCTGGATAAATTGGCGACGCTGTATTCTCACCGTCAGTCATCAGCACGATTACTTTACGACCATTGACTGCTGCAAGCTGTGCAGCTGTGCGCCCTTCGGTATAGGGCACAGAGGAATCCAACACATTCCAGCCCCACAGTAATCCTGTAGGAATATAGGTGCTGCCGCCCGCGACCATACTATCAATTTCATTGTTTATGACTGTTGTGTTGGTTGTCAGCGGGGTAATTTCAGCGGGGCACGATACATCCAAAACTCCCGGAAAATTACTGCCTGATGTACCAACCCGCTCGTCCATAGGATTATTGCGCGACCCAATGCAACCATTCCAATTTGAAGTCTTTGCAATTGCCGGCGGCACCATTATCCAATTGGCATTTCGGTTGGCAATTCCCACATTCACATATTGTGAAAATGGCACGAGCGCAAATTTGAGATCAGAATAGTCGGCTTTTGCAGATTCTAAAATGCTGACCAACTGTTTTGCAGCAGTCTTTAGCGCCGCGATTTTTGTCCCACTCATTGAACCAGTATTATCAAGCACCAAGGCAAGTTCTAAACCTTGCATCCCAAGATTTACGGCCGACATGCCGCCCACATCCATGGTCGGCATTCCAACAAGTTTCATGAAAGCAGTGTTGACTTTTCCTTTCACACTTACAATGAAAGCACCTGTTGCAGGATCAATATGGTTGTCCACAACAATTCCAGAAGACATCAAACTCATGGCTTTGTTTTCGGTCAAAAAACTATTCACGATTGCTGTGAGAGCGCCGGAATTTGCAAATTGCTTACTCGTGGCCCCGGCTAAGGCAGCAGAGTCTGCGGCCGCTTGAATGGTTGTGTTGACGTTGTTTAACCGCACCATATCAATCGCAACGCCACCGGCAATCAGCAGCGGAACAAGGGCCAAAGCTAACGTAATTCCAATGTTGCCAGCACAGTTTTTAATAAATCTGCTCTTCACTTCTCAAAATCCTTTATCGCCCGCCTGCATTTACCAGTATTTACTTAATATAAAACTAAGCAATCTTCAGTTGAAATTTGCGAAAACACCATTGTTCATTCAGTTATCTTGTAAATCGCATTTGCGCCAACGACGCGCCAATTTGGTCAAAAGCCACGATCAAACCTGCGGTGTCCGTGGCATCAAAAGCTTGCTCTGGATTAGAAGCACAATTGGTCAGCAAATCTTTCGAGGATTGTTTGATCACTTTAAAAGCAACAGTGTAAATTGAAATTCCTTCGGCCTTGATATTTTCACAAAGCTGCGAGGTAATTTTATCGCCTTCAACCGTGTCGCTTCCATAGTGATAAGGATAAATAGCCGACTTTGTATTATCGCCATCTGTCATCAACACGACCGATTTTAAACCTTTGCTCAAGGCCATATCCGCTGCCGTCTTTGCCCCTGTAATGGGTTCACTCGGATCAAGAACATTCCAGCCCCACAACAAACCAGGACCAATGTAAGTTTCACCAACAGCGTTCATGGCATCGATCGCCGCTTCGACTGTGGTGCGTGAATCTGTAAGCGCTGTAATTTCTTGCGGGCAATAGGTGTTTTGAATGCCAGGATAGCGTGTGCCCACACTGCCAATTGAGAGATCAAGAGGGTTATTGCGTGAACCAACACAGCCATACCACTGGTTGTTTACGGTTTGATCAGAGCACACAGTTTTCGGATTTCCATAATTCCAGTCACAAACCTGATAGGTGTATGGGGTCGGCACCCCGTCGTTACTATATGTGCCTTTTTCATTGTGACAATTTGAACTTGTGGCATCTGGATACGTGATGCTGCACACATTTTTGACCACAGTCGTTGAATCTTTTGGAACATCCATCCAACTGACGTTGCGGTTGCTCATGCCAACATTCACATAGTCAGCAAAGGGAACCACACCAATTTTCAAATAACCATTGGTCGGCTTGTTTTCATAAAGTGTTGCCACCAAACTTTTCGAAGCCTGCTTCAAACTATCAAGGCGGCCTTCACTGTTCATCGAGGCTGTATTATCTAAAACCAACGCGACTTCGAGATCCTGTCCACCAAGATTAACCTCCGAATAAGCCGTCACATCTAAGGAACTATAACCAGCCAGCGCCATGAAAGTTGTATCAATTTTGCCTGAAACTTTGACAAAGAAATTGCCGGTTTTTTTATCAACACCGGAGCTAACGCTGGCGCCAGACGCAATCGCCTTATAGGCTTCGTTTTGCAATAAAAAATCTTCCACGGCTTTCTTAGATTTGGCAGCTTTTGCCTTACTTGCCAATGAAAGCGACCCACCCGCCATAGCAGCCGCATCAGAAGCAGCTTGCAATTTCGTCATAACGTTACTCTGACGTAAAATATCAGTTGCAGCTCCCGCACCGAGAAGCAACGGCACAGCCACGATAGAAAGCATAACGGCCACATTGCCGCTGCTATCCGAAACAAAAGTCTTAATTGACATATCCGAAGTTCCTTCAAGCCCATCAAATTTCAATTGAATTTAATAGCCCATGCGTTTTAAATTTGAGTTCGCAAAAATGCTTAATGCCGCTTCAACCAAATCGATAAAATGTGATAGATATCACCCATGGAATCAAATGACACAATGAAAGATGCATCGCGTAAGTGGTTTGAAACATTACGAAATCAGATCATTTCAGAGTTCGAAGCTCTTGAAGATCTGGCATTTCCAGACAAACCAAAGGCACGATTTGTTCAAACCCCATGGACCAGAGCAAATGACGGCGGCGGCGGTGTGATGTCAATGTTACACGGCAACCTATTTGAAAAAGCAGGGGTCCATTGTTCAACTGTCCATGGTGAATTTTCGCCGGAATTCAGAAAGCAAATGCCCGGAGCAGAAGAGGATCCCCGCTTTTGGGCATCTGGCATTTCGCTTATTGCCCATCCGCGCAACCCGAACATTCCAACCGTTCACATGAACACAAGATTTGTTGTGACAAGCAAAGCGTGGTTTGGCGGCGGGGCCGATTTAACGCCTGTACTTATGCGCAGGCGAACCCAAGAAGATGTGGATAGCGTTGCTTTCCATGCCGCCATGAAAGCTCCTTGCGTTGCCCATCCAGTTGCAGACTACGACCGCTATAAAAAATGGTGCGATGATTATTTCCACTTGCCGCACAGGAACGAACCGCGCGGCATTGGTGGCATATTTTTCGACAATCTCAACAGTGGAAATCAAGATACTGATTTTGCATTTGTGCGCGATGTTGGCACAGCGTTCAAAAACATCTACCCGCAAATTGTGCGCGCCAATATGAATGCTCCGTACACAGATAAAGATCGCGAAGAACAACTCATCCGCCGGGGTCGCTATGTGGAGTTCAATCTGCTCTATGATCGTGGCACAATTTTCGGTTTGAAAACTGGCGGTAACGTGGAAAGCATTCTGTCGTCTCTTCCCCCAGAAGTAAGGTGGCCCTAATGGACTTACGCAACGGCTTTGATATCAGTCGCTACATTAGAAACATTCCGGATTACCCAAAACCCGGTATCATGTTTCGAGACATCACAACTCTTCTCTCAAACCAACATGCATTTCGCGCTGCGGTGGATGAACTGGCATGGCCCTTTCTGCATGGGCAGTTTGATTATGTGGCAGGCATCGAAGCACGGGGATTTATTCTCGGAGGCGCAGTAGCGCACACGCTGGGACGCGGCTTTATTCCCATTCGCAAAAAAGGCAAACTGCCTGCAAGAACCATCGGCCAAGACTACACGCTGGAATATGGCGTAGACACGATTGAAATCCACGCCGATGCCATTAACAAAGGCGACCGCATTTTACTGATCGACGATCTTATCGCCACAGGCGGCACTGCCGGAGCTGCAATCGACCTCATCCACAAAACCGGGGGCGAGGTGATCTCTGCTGCTTTCGTCATCGACCTGCCAGATTTAGGCGGCGCCGATAAACTGCGCGCCAAGGGCGTGAAGGTTCATACTCTTGTAGGGTATGGTGGGCATTAAAGTGTTTTGGCTTTTCTTATAAAATTCAAAATCGCCGATTGCGCACACTCGCTTAAGTATTAAACCGGAAATGCATCACATCGCCATCGGCCACCACATATTCCTTGCCTTCCAAGCGGAACTTGCCTGCAAGTTTTGATCCAGCTTCTCCCTTGCCTGCAACATAATCATCATAGGCAATGGTTTCAGAACGGATGAAGCCTTTTTCAAAATCGGTGTGAATCACACCCGCCGCAGCAGGCGCTTTCGTGCCTTGGGTGATGGTCCAGGCGCGGGCTTCTTTCGGACCAACTGTGAAATAGGTGAACAGGCCGAGCAACTCATAACCCGCTCTAATCACGCGGTTCAAACCGGGTTCGCTCAAACCAACTGCATCGAGAAAATCTTTTTGGTCAGCTTGCGCCATCAAAGCAATTTCGCTTTCAATCTTGGCAGAAACCACCACGGCCACATTGCCTTCAGATTTTGCAAATGCTTTGACTTTGTCAGAAAAATCATTGCCCTTGTCAGCAGCACCCTCCTCCACATTGCACACATAGAGAACAGGTTTTGATGAGAGCAGACCTAAACCTTGAAACGTCTTTTCTTCATCGGCGGTGCGTTCGGTAATCCGCGCTGGCTTGCCTTCGCGCAACAACACAAGGGCACGCATCATTAAGTCGGCCAATTCTTTTTGATCTTTGTCGCCCTGCTTGCCTTTTTTCTCAGCAGCAGGTTGGCGCTTTTCCAGCGCATCCAAATCAGCCAGCATCAATTCCGTTTCGATCACTTCAATATCAGAAAGTGGATCAATCTTGCCACTCACATGCGTAATATCACCATCTTCAAAACAGCGCACGACGTGCGCAATCGCATCGGTCTCGCGGATGTTGGCGAGAAACTGATTGCCCAAACCTTCACCCTTGGAAGCGCCCTTCACAAGTCCAGCGATATCAACGAAAGTTAAACGTGTTGGAATAATTTGTTGGCTGCCCGCAATTGCAGCGAGAATATCAAGGCGCGGATCAGGCACGCCCACATCGCCCACATTGGGCTCAATGGTGCAAAACGGATAATTCGCCGCCTGCGCCGCTGATGTTTGCGTAAGCGCGTTGAACAATGTCGATTTCCCAACATTCGGCAAACCCACAATGCCACATTTAAAACCCATAAGATTCTCCGAAAACAAAATCAATTTGCGCTCTGATAGGCGTATTAGGTCTCAATTGGAACCCTCATACTGCCAAAGTAAGGAGACAGAAAAAATTTGTCATCCAAATGGATTACGCGCTCTTTCCCGTTTCCTGTTAAATAGTTTCGACTAAAGCCAATTCATACCGAGTTTTGTTTGCGCCCGCCAAATCGAGTGAGAAAGTCATGACTGTTGATGAAGATAAAGCCGCCGTCCTTGCCGTTATCAAAGCCGAGACCGCAGCCTTTATGCGAAAAGATATTGAGGGCTTGTCAGAACATTGGGTTCATTCGCCAGAGGCGCGGCGCATCGCATATGTTGCAAATCTTGGTTTGCAAGTGTTTGAGGGGTGGGACGCAATCAAAGAAAATTACATTCACTTGATTGAGCAGTTTCCGGAGATACAGCCGGAAACGCGCGTGCATTCCGAGCGAATGAACTTGGTCGTGATTGGTGACATGGCTTGGGCCAACTATGATCAAAAAGGCAACAAAACCACTGCCGACGACAAGTTTGAGTTGGGCGGCACAATGCATGAGATCCAAATTTTTCATCGCATTGCTGGGCAATGGAAGATGGCTTGCATAATTGTAATCCAATGTTCGGTGGAGCATGTGAATGCGCCATTAATTGAAATCAATTCTGATCGACGTGTGCTGTGGATGAACGGCTATGCCCATGAGCAGATCATAAGTCATGAATTTTTGGTCATCAGCGGCAACCAGTTGCGGGCGCGAAACCGCAATCACGACGCTGGATTCCAAGAAGCAGTTAAATGGGCGAGCGGCGTAGTCCGGACTCATTGGACGCTCGAACCACTTGATCGCCTCGCGCGCGCTGTAATACTTGGCCAAAGTGACGATGCTGCTCCCCAGTTTTGTTGGGTCCTCGTCGAAGATGTGAAGATTTTAGTTTCCTTCAATGACGATCAATTGGTCAGCCACCGCGTTGCACTCGCACAAGGCATTTATGGGCTTACAGTAGCTCAAGCCCAACTCGCCCAGTTGCTTGTGCAAGGCCATGATATTGCCCGCGCCGCAGAAAAACTCGGGGTCAGCAGCAATACGGTCCGCACACATCTGCAACGCATGTTTGATCGAACAGGTACTCGTAGCCAATCGGCCCTAGTGGGTATTCTTCTTAGCGCTGAAGCGCCAACTGCAAGATAAATTTGGCTTTGGCTCATTCAAATCAATGACCCCTCATTCATTTGAATGAGGCGCATGTCGATTTTCTCTGTTACGGTTCGAATTAGGGACGTTTCAAATCTGGGGAAGTTCATGTTTGATTACGATAAAACAGTAGGTTCGATTTACGATTGTGCGGCCAATCCTGAGCTCTGGCCAGATGCATTGGGCCAAATCCGTGATGCGGTCGGTGGGGCCTACGCTCTTGTCGGATTTGTCGATATGACTGACGTTGCACTTGGCCGTCCGCCTTACGCCAAGCGGTTCAACACTGCCTGGAGCGAAGATTGGCTGGTAAAACTGGATCTCATTTTGAAGGACATTCCATTGGGCGGTGGCCTGATTGGGGCAGATGTTGACAGGTCCTGGACGCAGCTTACGCGCCTCAACGAAGCCGATTTTCATGCATCGGAATTTTACAATTTTTGGGCAAAACCCCAAGGCCTGCGGGATACACTCAATTCCCCATATCTGCTGCGTTCGACAATGGTCGGCATGTTATCAATACCGTCCTTTGCAACGCGAGAACCTTACGGCACAGTAGAATGTCAATTGATCGAGCGTCTCACGCCCCATATCCGCCGCGCCATGTCTATTAATGATATGACAGACAAGGGCAAGCTGGCTCTGGCTCTCTACCGCCAAGTGCTTGACCAACTCTCTGTCGCTGTCTTTGTCGTTGGCCTTGGCAGACGCATTATTTTCACCAATGCTTCTGGCGATGCTATGCTGTCCTACGGCAACCATGTTTGCTCTAATGCTGGCACCCTGAGCGCGCGGCACACTATCGGCTCACTCGCAGCTCTCGACGAGGCCATTGATCGTGCGGCCAGTGGCGACACAGGCATCGGTATTTCCGGCATAGGTGTTCCGCTGGTTGGTAAAAATGGTGAGCGGTCCGCTGCCTATGTGCTGCCGATTACAGGCAAAGACCTTCGCGGCGACTTGGGCAAGGGCCATTGTGCAGTGTTCATTTCACAGCGCAGCGAACAGCAACCAATGGCAATTGAGATTTTGCGCACAGTGTTTGACCTATCCCCTGCCGAAGCACGGGTGAGCGTGATGATTGCTCAGGGCGAAAGTCCAGCCATGATTTCAAAAAGCCTCGCCGTTTCAATCAACACAGTGCGCTCACACTTGGCGAGATCATATTCAAAAACCAACACAATCGACCAAACCTCTCTGGGTGCTCTCGTCAACAAACTGATGCCACCCATTGTCGAAAAATAATTCGCAAGTCATTCATCTGAATGACGACCATTCGCTAGATCGAATCTAACTTTGCACCAAGGGGCAGACTTGAAAGCAAGGAATGCGATTATGAAGGGATATTCAGAGACTCGTGGCCAAGCATCTAAATTAGAATTTGACACAGCATCGGGCCAATTTATTTCAAAACAAATACCTCATGCGTTTCCACCAATGACTGCGCCCAACTTCATTATCAAAAAACTGAAGGAGCAACGCAAAGTCAACAAGCAGAGGAAAGCAGAGGTTCAATTGAAATTACTCTTGGCCGCTTTGGGTCCAACGACCAGAGACGATGTTGGTATGGCCGAAGTCTACGAAGCCACGCTAAATCTATAATCAATTTACTTTGGCACCGCATTCACTTTCAAATGCACATGGCTTTGAAACTTCGCTTCCGTTCCTTCAATTAACATGGCGGCGTTATCTGCCACTGCGTCCAACAATGCAACCAGCCATTCGCGGTCGCTCTTGGCAAAATCACCGAGAACATGCGGCGTTACCATGCGCGCTTCGCCGGGATGGCCTATGCCAAGCCGCACGCGCTTAAATTCGGGCGTAATGTGCGACGAGATCGAGCGAATGCCATTATGCCCTGCAGCTCCGCCACCAAGCTTTACGCGCAACTTGCCTGCTTCCAAATCCAGCTCATCGTAAAATACAAAGACGTTCGTCAACGGAATGTTGTGAAACCGAACAGCCTCGCCAACACTGCGGCCAGACTCATTCATAAAAGTTTGCGGTTTAAGCAACAGAACTTTTGTCCCACCTAAAGTTCCGTCGCAAATCTCGCCTTGAAATTTTTTCTTCCATGGCGAAAATTTATGGGCGGCCGCAATGACATCAACGGCCATGAACCCAATGTTATGGCGGTTCGAAGCATATTTAGCCCCCGGATTGCCGAGGCCAACAAACAAAAACATGAGGCCTCCTGATTTGGCTTTAAGATGAGAAAATCCTATAGGCGAATGACTATTGCTGCGCAAGTTTAGGTAATCCGCATTATGATTGCGAACACTAAAAACTACCGCTAGCATTGCATTAGGTTAGCGAGCGAGAAAATTTTGACCCGTAAACTTCAATCCAATCAGGCATACATTTATCTCGCACCCGCCCTCATCATCATGGCTCTGTGCGGTGTTTTGCCTATGATGTTTGTGGCTTACTATTCAGTTCATGACACGTTTGCAGGTAATAGTTTTATCTGGGTCGGAGATGATTGGTACCGAGCAGTTTTAACATCCCCAGAATTTTTTGGCGCGCTAGCCAGAAGCTTTGGATTTTCAATTCTAGTTTTGGTCATTGAAATTCCGCTCGGCATTTTCATCGCTTTGCGAATGCCAGCATCCGGGCCGCTGTCATCATTATATATTGTTCTCTTGACCATCCCCCTCCTCACACCCAGCATTGTCGTTGGTTATTTATGGAAAGTGCTCACCCTGCCCCATGCCGGCTTACTGTTTGAAACTGTGCAAGCCTTGGGTCTCAATCTCAATATGAATAGTCCAATCATCACATGGGCTGTTTTGCTATTGATGGATACATGGCATTGGACAGGCCTTGTTGTGCTGCTGTGTTTTGCGGGGCTTCGCGCCATACCACAAGACTATTACCGTGCAGCACAAATTGATGGCGCAAATTCTTGGAAAATCTTTCGCTACATACAATTACCAAAGCTTCGTCTGGTTTTGCTCATTGCAATTCTGCTGCGCTTTATGGATAGCTTTATGATTTATACCGAGGCATACATTATCACGCGCGGTGGTCCTGGAGTTTCCACCACATTTCTCTCGCATGAGCTGGTTCAAACTGCCACCATTCAATTCGATCTGGGGCAAGGCGGAGCCATGTCAGTGATTTATTTTTTGATCGTGCTTGTCGTTGCGGCCCTGTTTTTTAAATTCATCGTGCCAAAAGATCAAACTGCATGAAGCAGCCTTTCTCGTTCGCACCATTTATTTTCGTGAGCTTTTTGTTCACCCCAATCTATTGGCTGCTGTTGATGAGTGTAAAATCCAACGCTGAGATTGCAAGCGGACTTTCCTTTAGGCCGCAGTCACCCACATTCGCAAATTTCTACATGATATTAACGACACCTGCTTGGTATAATGGCTATGTGAATGCCACCCTTTATGTTTTGCTGAATGTCGCAATTTCAATAACCGTTGCAGCGCCTGCAGCTTTCGCGTTTGCCCGTTATCGTTTTGTTGGCGATCGCTCGCTTTTTCTGGGCCTTCTGATTTTTCGTATGTTAGCACCTGCCATTTTATTTATTCCATTTGTCGAAATTTTTTCCCGTCTTAATCTCATTGACACTCACATTGCTGTCGCCTTGGCCCACTGTTTTTTCAATGTGCCCTTGGCCATTTGGATTTTAGAAGGTTTCATTGCGGCGGTGCCAAGTGAAATGGATGATATCGCTAAGGTCGATGGCTACAGCTTTCCGCAGTATTTTAGTCGCATATTATTGCCGCAAATAGCACCCGGCATAGTTGTCGTTGCGTTTTTTTGTTTCATGTTTTCATGGATCGAGTTCTTATTGGCCAATGCACTGACAGTGGTGAAAGCAAAACCAATCGCTTCAATTATGACGAGAGCAGGCGGTGTGTTGACCGGCGACTATGCCCTGCTGGCAGCAGCCAGTGTGTTAGGTTTAATCCCCGGTGTAATTCTTATCATCTTTATGAAAAAACACTTGGCGCGTGGCTTTTCCATGGGGCGGGTCGTATAAAAAAACGGCGGAGATTGCTCCCCGCCGTTTACAAATCTAAAAGTAAAAAACTTACTTCTTCTTGGCAGCAGGTGCCTTTGCGGCAGGTGCAGCGCCCTTGGCAGGAGCGGCAGCTTTGCCACCCTTGGCTGGGGCGGCAGCGGCAGCAGCAACTGGTGCTTTTTGGTTGGATGCTGGAACATCAGCAGAAACTGCGCCTTCAGCAGCTTCTTCTTCTTTGGCCTGTGCAGAAATTGCACACAATGTCACGTCATCACGCGCAGCCGAAGTCACACGGTCTGGCAACTTGATGTCAGACAAATGGATCGACGAGTTCACTTGCAAACCAGCAAGATCAACAGTGATTTCATCAGGAATGAAATCTGCTGGGCAATACAGGTTCACATAATGTGAAACGATGTTGAGCACGCCACCAGCCTTAATGCCGGGAGCAATATCTTGGTTCTTGAAATGCACCGGAACGTTCACCGCAATGCGTGAATCCTTGCCAAGCCGCAAGAAATCAACATGGACAATACGGTCCTTAATAGGTTCAAATTGAATGTCGCGTGGAATGGCACGGATGGTTTGACCATCAACGTCAAGATCAACCAGGGTCGCCAAAAAGCGGCCTGTGTTCACATGTGGCTCTAAATCTTTGTAGGTGAGCGAGATGATTTGGGGATCTTTTTTGTCGCCATAAACGACGCCGGGAACAAGTCCCTCACGACGTACTGAGCGAGCGGCCCCCTTACCGGCCCGACCGCGTGCAGCGGCCTTAATATTTACGATTTTAGACATTGGTATTCTCCGATTACAATTAAAGCCCAACCTTCCTCCAGGGGTGAACGACGCTGAGCTTGCGCGGCCTATAAGGGAAACGCGGCATAATGGCAAGAATGTTGCCCAAATCACTGAAATAGGTCAAAAGCGGCTGAAATCAATCTGTGGGGCAATATGCAAAACGTACTCATCACCGGTGGTGCAGGCTATATCGGCAGCCACACTGCCAAGGCCATCAAAAAAGTAAGTTTCACGCCTGTGGTTTATGATAATCTTTCACGTGGCTTCAAGGAACTGGTGAAGTTTGGCCCGCTTGTGGTTGGCGATCTGCATGACAGCAAAAAGCTCAGCGCCACCTTGGCCGAATATAAGCCCGTGGCTTGTATCCATTTTGCCGCGTTTGCCTACGTGGGCGAAAGCGTGACTGATCCCGGCCTATATTACCGCAACAATGTGGGTGGCAGCTTGAACCTCATCGAAGGCCTGCTGACAGGTGGCGTCAACAAAATCGTGTTCTCCTCCACCTGTGCAACTTACGGCCAGCCAGATGTTGAGGTGATCTCCGAAACCACACCGCAAAAACCCATTAACCCCTATGGCCATTCCAAATTGATGGTGGAGCAATTGCTCAAAGATTTCGACGTGTCACACAATTTGAAATCCGTGGCACTGAGATATTTCAATGCCTGCGGTGCCGACGCTGAGGGCGAGATTGGCGAAATGCACGATCCCGAACCCCATCTCATCCCGCGCATCATCATGGCAGCCCAAGGCCGCATTCCGCATATTGATGTGATGGGCATCGATTACCCAACGCCCGATGGCACAGCCATCCGCGACTATATTCACGTGGAAGATCTGGCCCAGGCCCATGTGCAAGCCATGAATTACCTCTTGAAGGGCGGCACCAGCGATGTGTTCAATCTGGGAACCGGCAAAGGCAACTCAGTGAAACAAGTCATCGAAGCCGTACGCCGCGCCAGCAACCGCGAAGTGCCAGTGAACTACGCACCGCGCCGAGCAGGCGATCCTGCACATCTGGTGGCAGACAACAACAAAGCCAAACGCGTGTTGGGGTTTGAGCCGAGATATGTGGAGATAGAAGAGTCCGTGAGAACGGCGTATCAGTGGCATGAGAAAAAATTAAAATGACCCCCAGAATAATTTATGATCTTGGTGCCAATAACGGTTGCAACATCGAATACTATTTAATGAAGGCCGATAAAGTTGTTGCAGTAGAAGCAAATCCAAAACTAGCAACTCAGATTAAAACTCAATTTGCTTCAGAAATTGCACTAGGTCGTCTTGTCGTCGAGAACATTGTACTATCAGTAGAGACTGGCACAAAAAAAGTTCCATTTTTTATTCACAAAACCAAAGACGTTTTGAGTCAGTTTCCCGAGCCATCATCGGAAAACATAACCAAATTCGAGCGCGTCGAGCTCCCAAGCAAGTGTATATTCGACATTATTAAAGAAAATGGAGAACCCTACTATATCAAGATTGATCTCGAAAATTTTGATGCTGTGGTTTTGCGAGCGCTGTTCAACAACAATATCACACCGTCATTCATTTCGGCAGAGTCCCATAGTGTAGAAATATTTGCACTGATGGTGGCTTCAGGAAATTACAATTCGTTTTCACTTCTTGACGGTAAAACTGTTCCAAAAGTATATAACAATCACAAGATCAGAACTATAAATGGCGAGGCAAATTACTCTTTCGGTAAACATTCAGCAGGACCTTTCGGTGACGACTTGAGAGGAAATTGGCTGACAGCCGATAACTTCCTCCGCGTACTTGCAATAAAGAATTTAGGCTGGAAAGACGTTCATGCCACAAACATTATTACCGCGAATGAAAATGATCAGCCATATAAAATTCTCCTGCAGAGGCACACTCCAAAGTCTGTCTGGCGAGCTATCTGCAAGAGCATGGGGTTAAGAAAATAGAGTGCTAATTAAGCACATGTTTTGCAACCAAAATTTTACTTTCGATATTGACGGCAAATCCCTGCTTCTCAAAAAAACGTGTGAGCTTCAAAGTTGAAGCTTCACCTGTCACATCAGAGTGAATTTCCATCATTACCAATCGAACACCGTGCGTCCAATCACTGTCGATCAGGTCCATCTCGCCGCCTTCAATATCAATGATTACAACAGTGGGTTTGTGATCCGTCACCAATTTTGTAATCGAAGCAAGCGGAACTTGAACTTGGTCCACATAGTCACGTGGCTCAGGCGACATTGAAGACACCCAAAAATTCTTGCGCAGATAAAATGTGGCCTCAGTCTTGCTGGAATTTCCAGCAGCAATTGCGTTGATCACAATTGGTTTGACAGAATTGGCTTTATGCACTTTTTGAATGTAAGGGATGAGAAGTGGATTTGCTTCAACACACACAACTTTGCCCTGATGCGCCACTTTAGCGGCAAGCGAAGAGATCAAACCAATCCCCGCACCAAGTTCCAACACGTTATCAGTTGGCAAAACGAATTTTCTTAACGCTTCAGCCTCGGTGCTTTCGTAATGGCCACGCATGATTGAATACAAAATTCGGTTTGTGATAATTGAGCGATCAATCGGTAAATTTATGCCGTGCAAAGTGTATTCTGACTTAGCAAACCTCGTCTTAGCTAAAATCTTCAACTTTTTGAGAAGATACATTGCAATCCTTTTTTTACAATCCACGCGCACGAAGAATTCCGAGTTTTACCAAATTAAGCCAAGGGAGAACTAAAAATCTCCAAATATGAGGCCTTGATTTATTTTGATTAGCTGAACGTTCTACCTCACCATTTATTCTGGTAAGAGTTGAATCTGCGCTAAACGTTTCATGTAATACAATTGGCATAGGCAAAACGCCACAACACTTAAGTCCAGTCATTGCGCTTTGCCAGCACCATCGATCAGGATTAGTTCTCACCTTAGATATGCGCATAAGTTTTTTTGCACCAGTGAGCCTCATCATATAGGCTGCAGTAGAGGCATGAAGGTTCTTAAATTTTCGGATTTCCAATTCACTCGACTGTGACTTGCGCACAAAACGATCAGGCCTCCGAAAACTGAACAGTTGCATCATATCAAAATCTTGTGTTGTGTTTTCGATTTCAACCAAACGTTTTGCCAAATCAGGTTGGAAAATAACATCATCTTCAAGGATTAAAGCGCAGGAAATATTTTCATCGATCATTCTTTGATAAATTGCCCGGTGACTTAAAACACAACCAAACTCGCCAGGAGGGATAGAACAGCCATGCATCATCCGATACCAGCGATCAGAATAGATATTGAGACGCTCTTCAGCAGAAACTTTACGTCCGTCAATTGCTTCAAATCTTTCAAATGTAAGACCTGCTCGCTCCAACTCCGTGGCAACACTCTTCATACGTTCAGTTTCACGTGCCATATTGATTACGAAGATCGGAATTTGCCGCATTTAAACGTTTCTCATTTTCAAGAGGATAACCCTCGCGAGCCGGAGTGGTGGCAAGGCCAACACTCGCCAAAGAAAATAATTGCTGCGACTTCCCCACTGCGAATTGCCAATTGTTGATAGTGCACTGAGTTCCCCATGCGGACGAACAGGAAAAGGATAGATGGCACAGGATTTCAGACCAAACAATGCCCGCGCCCACACCCACTTATCAGCATTCATCTTGGCGCGCGAATTTTTCAAAAGTTTTCGCGCGCCAGACAGGCGCAAAATATATGCGACAGCAGAGGCATTTGTGCCGCTGAATTTCTTGACCTCAAATTGCTCATGTTGGCCACCTTCGATTTTTACATCGGGAATTCGAAATGAGTGAAATTGCACCAACTCAAAATCTTTAGTTGCCATATTATAGCGATCAAGTTGTGTCCCAAAGTCTCGAGAAAGTTCCGCGTCGTCCTCAAAAAAAACAGCCCACTCTTGTCCGCGCTCCAACATGATTTGCCACGCTTTGCGATGGCTTAAAGTGCAACCAAGTTCATTGGGTGTGGCGCGCCTGCCATGCAGCAAAAAAAACCAAACCGGTGAATACAGCGCTCGCCATTGTTCTAACGTAAGCTCACGGCCCACCACCGCCTCAACCCGCTCAAACGCCAGCCCCTGCGCCGCCAATTGCTGCGCCATGCTCGCCATGCGCGCGGTGTCCTTGGCCATGTTGATGACATAGATGGGCGGGTTCATGTAGAAGCATTTGCCCGCTCAAGCACCAACCGTCAAGCAAAGCCCGGAAAGAAATCGGTCTTGATTTTTGTCTTAGAAACCCCAAGCTCTGCCAACACTTTTTGAAACCGAACCACCATGGCGCGGGGCCCAGAGATATAAAACAAACGGTCCTGAAAATCAGGCATTTCACGTTTGATGAGAGCCGCATCGATAAACCCGTGGTGCATATTTGAATCCGGTAAGTGATCATCTGCCACTGCATAAACCGTACGCAAGCCAAACTCACGCTCAGCTCGGTTAAAGACATCTGCGTATGCAATTTCGTTGGCTTTGTTATTGCCATAAAGCAACACCACCGAGCGCTTGTCTTGCGCATCCATCATGTGTTGGATCATGCTGCGAAAAGGTGTGACACCAATGCCACCCGCAATGAAGGCCAGTTTTTCATTTTGATTTTTAGGCAGCGTGAATCCGCCAGCCAGTTGTGAGGCATAAATGGTATCACCCGGTTTCAGTGCCAGCAATGATTGCTTGAAGGCGCTGGGGTTGGCATAAAATTTAACGCCCAAACGTAATTCAGTTTCAGTCGGCGCAGAGGCAATTGTGAATGCGCGACGGTTGCCACGATTATCAGGGCTGCGCACATGCATCGTCCAATCCAGATATTGTCCGGCCGCAAACGCCATTGGCCGACTGGTTTTAAACACATAATCAAAACAGCCCATCGCTTGTTTTTCAATGCGGTCCAATGTGAGTTTAAGGCGGAACTTTGGACTAACCACCCACGCGAATAAATTGCCAATCAGGAAGGCCAATTCTGGTGTTAGATAAAATTCGCCAATGTGAACATTGGGCGTGGAAATGGCGCCCACAATTGCCCCGAAGGCGAGGCTGGGCAGCAAGGCGGCGGGTGCCGTCAATGGCTCCGTCAACATGGCAAAGCCGGCAAACAGCAATGGCGAATACAACAGCGTTTGCGTGAACGCTTCACCATACATATCAGGCGTGTTGGTCAGCGCCGTCACGACCAAATTGGCCAAAACATAAATCCCGAACATCTCAAAACGTTGCACCTTGCGCAAGATAAGCAAACCACCAATCAACACAATGGGCAGCAATTCTAAATTACCGCCGACCCACCACGTCGCAGGTTGATCAAGCAGGAAATATGATGCCACCACGCCAACGGCCACCGGATTAAAAATATGTTTCCGGTACACTGCCAAAATAAACTTGGATGCAATAGCGGCCCCGGAAGCCAGCGCCAAACCCGAAAGTCCAGCCACATCCGCGGGCAACACGGGCGGCATGATCAAAGCCAAAATAAATGCGGTAATGTAAATCGACTCCGAGTTGGCAGGCACTTTCAATGCCCACGCAAACTCACGATTCACCACCCAACAGACACCAGTAATAAACACCGTCGAAAATGCCAGCGTTGCCGGGTCATGCGGCACCAAACCAAAAAATCCCATGACAAACGCACCAGTCAAAAGGGCCGCCACATAATATAGCACCAAGCGGTACATGGTTACGTGATTGAGAATTCCGTCAATGCGATTCATCATGACAAATATAAGCTCCAAATCCAGTTGTCTGCGTGGAAATGCCCGAAGCATTCACCATGTAACCCTCCAAGCCGGGTAAGCTTTCTATGAAGTAAATTCCGTCTTCCCCCATAGCAAAAGCGGCTGTCGCAAACCGATCCGCCTCTAAAATATCCGGCCCAATGACCGAGAGACTGACAATATCCGTGATGGGTTTTTGGGTGTCATGCGGATTGTAAATATGCTGCCCACGAACATAAGTTCCAGAGGTCGCAATGCCCTGCCCGCTGAGGCCAACGGCTTTGATCACATCTTGATTGTTAAAGGGACTGCGAATTCCAACACGCCAAAGCTCGTTATTTCCATCAACGCCTGAAGTTTGAATGTCGCCACCCGCATCAACAAAGAAATCAATGTATCCAGCGTCCCGAATAAGCTGGGCAGCATTACGAATGGCCCAACCCTTGACGATTCCAGATGGGTCAAGCGTGCCATCGCGCGCTTCAATGGAAAAATATCCATCGCTTTCTTGCGTCGTCCAAGATGCCAGTTGAAACACTTCAATCATCTCAGAGCTAAGCGACCCAACAGAAATTTCATCACGGTTATAGCGGCTGATTTCACTTGTAGCTTTATAAGTGCTGAAGCGTTCATCAACTTCAGCAAAATAATCAAACACCGCGTTGATCACCACGGGCGATGCGGCATTCACAATTTCGACCGTGATTGGCATTCCCATAATGATGCGAACTTCACGCATCACAATTATTTCGCAGATTGAGCAAGCGCATCACGCAAAGATTTTATATAAGCGCGACTGGTGAGAGTGGCACCTGAAATAATTGCAATTTTTGCACTCTGCTTGGCCACCACTTCCTGTAACAAATAAGGCAAGGCTTGGCGATTGATCGAGCGGCTGGTGCCACTGCGATTTGGAAATTTGAGTGCTTTAGAAGCCACAATCTGGCCGCCTTGCACAGTGGTCTGCACTTGCACGTTGCCGTAGTAAGCATCGTAAGTTCCGCCCACAAATGTGCCATCATGCAGAATCCCAGAAGCCGCCAGTTGCAGTGTAGCATCAGAAGGCATTGGAGGCGCAGCAGCAGTTAGAGGCTGTGCAGCAAGCGCTCCTGCTGCACACGCAGCCGAGGTGAAAAGTGCAGTTGTTAAACGCGCAGTCATTGTCATTTTCGTATCCTATCTTGCCCAGAAATTAATTTCTTACTGAGAGCAAAATAGCTTCGCGGCCTGACAAGTCACTGATATTTAGCCACATTACAGGAATTTAATTCTGTAACTAGGACTTCAGACGATATCCGGTTCGGAATATCCAGGCGACGATTGCCATGCAAATTGCCATGAATAACAAAGTCATGCCGAGGCTGATCGACAGGCTGACATCTGCAACTTCATAAAAGCTCCACCGAAACCCGCTGATCAAATATACAACAGGATTGAACAGAGAAACCTTCTGCCAAAATTCTGGCAGCACTTTAATCGAATAAAAACTGCCGCCCAAAAATGTCAGTGGTGTGATGATCAAGAGCGGAATGATTTGTAATTTTTCAAACCCGTCAGCCCACAAACCTATGATGAATCCAAAAAGCGAAAATGTAATCGCCGTCAGAACTAAAAATGTGATCATCCAAAACGGATGGCTGATCACCACAGGCACGAACAACGCACTTGTGGCCAATATCACCAACCCGATCAGCATTGATTTTGCTGCCGCCGCCCCCACAAATCCCATCACCATTTCGAGCGATGACACCGGAGCCGAAAGATATTCGTAAATTGTGCCAGAGAATTTTGGAAAATAAATTCCAAAAGATGCATTCGAAATGCTCTGTGTTAAAATCGAAAGCATAATCATGCCGGGCACAATAAAGGCTCCATAAGACACGCCATCAATTTCTGTGATGCGCGAGCCAATGGCTGATCCAAATACAATGAAATACAGAACGGTGGAAATGACAGGGGAAATTAGGCTCTGAAACAGTGTGCGGAAAAACCGCTTCATTTCATAAGTGAATATTGCAACAACAGCACGCCAGTTCATTGTTTCACCAGCCCCATAAAAATATCCTCGAGTGAATTCTGTGCCGTATGCACATCGCTGTAATTTATCTTAGCTTTTTGCACCGCTGCTAATAATCCCGCGATATCAGGTTTGCCTTTGCTCACATCATAAGCATAAGAAATTTCACCACCTGCCTTCAACAATTGCAGATCGAATTTGGCCAGTGCTTTGGGCAGACTTGCCAATGGCTTTTCAAGGGTGAGGGTCAATTTCTTCTGGCCCATTTTTTTCATCAAAGCCGTTTTGTCTTCGACTAATATCATTTGGCCTTTACTAATCACGCCCACGCGATCTGCCATTTCCTCGGCTTCTTCGATATAATGCGTCGTCAGGATTATGGTGACACCGGTATCACGCAAAGTACGTACAATCTTCCACATGTCCTTGCGCAGCTCAACATCCACGCCGGCGGTTGGCTCATCCAAAAACAAAATCTTGGGCTCGTGCGACAAAGCCTTGGCAATCAGGACCCGGCGCTTCATGCCGCCAGACAATGTCATAATTTTCGAATCTTTTTTGTCCCACAGCGAAAGCTGCTTCAAAACATTTTCAAGGTGGGCGTCATTGTCGTTTTTGCCAAAAAGCTTGCGACTGAATTTGATGGTGTCCCATACATTTTCAAAAATGCTGAGATGAAGTTCTTGGGGCACCAGCCCAATCATTTGCCGCGCGGCCCGAAACGCCGTCACATTGTCATGACCATCAATTAAAATTGAACCAGATGATTTGTTCACGATGCCGCAAATTGTAGAAATGAGCGTTGTTTTGCCTGCACCGTTAGGGCCGAGCAAAGCGAAAATTTCACCGCGTTTAATATCAAGACTGATATTGTCGAGAGCCGACAAGCCAGACGCGTATTTTTTGGAAAGGCTTTTTATTTGAATGATGGAGGTCATTTCATCCCTCTAACACCGCAGGGTTATTCAAACAAGCTCGATACGCTTTCTTCGCGGCTGGTTCGGCCGATGGCTTCGCCAAGCAATGAAGCAATCGGAATAACGCGAATATTGCGCGCCACTCTAACGGCCTCGGTGGGTTGAATAGAATCAGTAATCACCAAGTTTTTCAATTTCGAGTTCGTAATGCGAGAAACCGCTCCACCCGAAAGAACGCCGTGTGTGATGTAAGCGGTTACATCTTTTGCACCTTTAATGAGCAACGCTTCGGCTGCATTACACAGCGTGCCACCAGAATCCACAATATCATCAATCAGAATACAAGACTTGCCAGTTACGTCCCCGATGATATTCATCACTTCAGATTCGCCCGCCCGCTCGCGGCGCTTGTCCACGATAGCAAGTGGCGTATCCAAACGTTTAGCCAAAGCCCTTGCGCGCACCACGCCGCCAATATCAGGCGACACCACTACAGTGTTGGCAATATCCATGTGCTGTTTGATATCACGCACAAAAACCGGGCCAGAAAATAGATTGTCGGTTGGAATATCGAAGAAGCCTTGAATTTGGCCAGCGTGCAAATCAATGGTCAAAACCCGGTCAGCACCAGCATGGGTGATGATGTTTGCCACGAGCTTAGCTGAAATTGGCGTGCGCGGTCCGGGTTTGCGGTCTTGTCGCGCATACCCAAAATACGGAATTACAGCCGTAATGCGTTTGGCCGATGCGCGGCGCAAAGCATCGGTGATAATCAAAAGCTCCATCAAATGATCATTGGTCGGAAATGAAGTGGACTGGATGATAAACATATCCTGCCCACGCACATTTTCTTGAATCTCTACAAACACTTCCATGTCATTAAAACGCTTCACCACAGCTTTGGTAATGGGTAAGCCGAGATAAGCGCAGATTGCATCCGCAAGGGGTCGATTACTGTTCCCTGCAACGATTTTCATCATGGATATTTAGCCCTTATGCCATGCGGAGTGGGCCGCTCTATAACAATGCTTTTCACGAAGTGCAAATCAAGGCTGTGGATGGTTAACGAAAACGCTCGATCAATTTGAAAATACCGCTGGCAGCACCTTGCGCAGCAAAGCCCGCATTTTCTCCCCAGCCTTTATCGAGCGATCCCGCGGGCACAGGATTATTTTGTTTGATGTCGCCAAGATTAGCCCCCTTCGGCGATGCTACAACCCAAACCAAATGCACGATCTGTTGGCCGTTTAGCGCTGGGTCCAAAACGACACGTCCCTGAATACTCAGAGCGTCAGCCTGAGAGGCAGTTACAACTGGCCAGCCTGCATCCATCAAAACTTTACGCATGGCAGCAGTAAGCTCTGCACCGCCCACACCTTTAACTGGTAAAACGGCAACAGCCTTGATCACAGTGTCACTGGGTTTTGATGCACGTTTTTCGGGCTCCGGCGCTAGTTGATTTTCGACCACTGGCGGCACTTCAATTGCAGGCGGAATCAAAACGTCGGCAACCGCAGGCGTGCCATTTAAAGTTTCGAGGTCCACGTCTTTTTCAGCACCCGGGCCAGCTTTAACATAGGCTTCCCATGGTGGACGCACCAGTGAGGATTGATCCACGGCCAAGGGTTCAGATTTTGAAAGTGGTAACTCAGCACCCGTGCAAGCGCTCAAAAACAAACTGATCAAGACAAGAAATTTCTTCATCGGTCTGTGAGGGCAATTGCTGAAATCAATCGCCCATAATCTTTCTCACCTGCATGCGTTGCGCGGCGATAACTGAAAAACCGTTGTCCATCAGCATAAGTGCAAAGCGCTAAGTTATGCACAGTGCCTATTCCGAAAGCAGTCATTCGATCTACTAAATAGGCTGGTAAATCAAACATATAGTGATCAGACTTCACAGATGGAGTGAAGTATGTTTCATGGCGTTGATCCTTTTCGAGAAATGGCTTTATGAACTCCGGTCCAACTTCATAATTGGTTTTTGAAATGGTCGGTCCGAGTACTGCAACAATGTTGGTTCGACTTGCACCAAGTTTTTCCATCGCAAAAACCGTGGCATCGGAGACGCCGTTCAGTGCTCCCTTCCACCCTGCATGGCATGCACCAATCACACCTGCTTTTTGATCGGCAAATAAAATAGGTCCGCAATCAGCGGTCAAAATTCCAAGTGCTATTCCGCGTGTAGCAGTCACCAACCCATCGGCCTTCGGACGTTCAGAAAATGGTGAATTCACAACAACAACATCGGCACTGTGAACTTGAAAAGCAGACACCAATTTGGAATCTTCAACACCAAGGTGCTGCGCAACCAGTTCACGATTTTTTTGGACCAGGCTAATGTCGTCGCCCGATCCTAAACCGCAATTCAACGATGAAAAAATTCCAGTCGAGTGCCCGCCCTCACGTGTGAAAAATCCGTGGGCAATATTTGGAAACTGAAGTTGAGCTGCGCTGATCATGGGGCCTCAAATGGGTAAAGCGGTGGTGCACCCTTTTGCACCACACACATCACTTTAAAAAGCTCGCCCATTTCAGTGGGCGAAATAAGGCGGCGCGTCGCAGCCAAAAAATTGGTCCGCGCTTCACCGGTCAGTTGACCTGCCAATTTATCAGTGCGCATTTCAATGCCCATGGCCTTCAGAAACGCGCCCTGCGACATGGTGGCAGCCGATGCGAGTTTTTCAAAATCGACGTGGGCCGTAATATCTGCCTCGCCCGGTGCCTCAAAAATACTGCAATAGGTGTGGTGCCGCATAGCCTGCACCGTATCACCAGAAGCTGATTGCAAGTGGCCATAATCAATTATCAAGGCAGCACCCCCGCAGGCTTCAATGCGTTCGCAAATTTCGACAGTTATATTTTGCGATATAGACGACTCTTCGTAAACGCCATCCTCACCTTCGCGCTGAACCGACGGTACCAACCCCATATTCAATTTGCCATCCGAAACACCCACATAGCGCTCAAAACTGCGGCCTTCCCTGATTTCAAATTGCTGCACCGGTAAGGCATCAAAAAATTCATTCGCCACAAAAATCGTCGGCATATTGGGCAACGTCTCCATGCTGGCATGGCTGGTGAAATGCGCCTCAATTTTTTCGTGCTGCAACTTTTGCAGCACTGGACTCATCTCAATCAAATGAATGTCAACCGCTTTCAAAAAATCTGGCGACGCTTTGGCAGCGCGCAGCAAATCAGCCATCAGCGTCCCTCTACCCGGCCCAAGTTCCACCAAAGCAAAAGGTGAAGGCTGGCCTAAATTCACCCATGCGTTCACGCACCACACCCCGATCATTTCGCCAAACACTTGGCTGATTTCAGGAGAAGTTGTAAAATCGCCCGCTGCCCCAAAAGGATCCCGCGTCATATAATATCCATGTTGCGGGTGGCCTAAACACAGGCTCATGTATCGATCGAAAGGCATTGGCCCTTCGGTCTCAATCATCTCAATGATAATTTTTTCAAGCGCTGTCACGTGACCGCCACAACAACCAAAAACCCACTATGACGAGCGGCACTGACAATATCATGCCCATGGTGAGAAAGCCGGAAAGATAACCAATCTGCGCATCAGGCACGCGAAAAAATTCAACAAAAATACGCGACAGGCCATAACCGAGCGCGAATATGCCCGATGCCCGACCCGGCTTGGCCAAAGCACCAAACCTATGGGTTGCAAAGCGTACGGCCAGAAACAAGATCACGCCCTCCAGAAGTGCTTCATAGAGTTGGCTGGGGTGCCGACCAAAACTGTCACCCGGAAAAATAACCGCCCAAGGAAAGTCACTGGCGCGGCCATAAAGCTCTGCATTGATGAAATTGGCGATGCGGCCAAGGCCAAGACCAATCGGAACAGAGGCCGCACCCAAATCCAACATGCGGTCCAGCGATGTGCCAATATTACGCCCATAGAAATAGCAGGCAATCACTACCCCAATAAATCCACCATGGAACGACATTCCACCATCCCACACCTTAAAAATCTCAAATGGCTCAGCAAGATATTTGGCAGGATTATAGAGCAACACATATCCAAGCCGTCCACCGCCCACGACGCCCGCAAAAAACCAAATGAACATGCTATCAACGTCGAATGCCGTCATGGAAGGTTTAGCGCCTTGCCACAATGAAGGCTCGCTCACCAATTTCTTCATATACCATGACGCAAACAGCAAACCGCCCACATAAGCCAAGCCATACCACTTCACTACGAATGGGCCGTAGTCGATCAGGTTGGGGCTGATATTTGGAAATGGCAGCACTGCGAACATGACCGTCAAATGCCTGATCTGCGAGATTCTTGCAACAGCACTTGAAGATTGCAATCACAATGCCTAGTTAGAAAGTAAGAGAAGGAACACCAACATGACTGCACCATCGTCGCGCTTTTTTGATGAACTTGCCAAGCTAATGACCAATGCCGCAGGTGCTGCGCAAGGGGTGCGCAAGGAAGTGGACACACTTGTTCAAACCCAAGTTGAGCGCGTGCTGAACAACTTAAATGTGGTCAAGCGTGAAGAGTTTGATGTGGTGCGCGAGATGGCTGAAAAAGCCCGCACCGAAAATGACAAACTTGCGGCGCGCATCGCAGAGCTGGAAGCAAAGCTCAAGTCTAATTAAAATTGTGTGGAGGAATCAGTGCTGCCGTTGAAGCGGTGGCATTGCTCCGGCACATTGTCCTTTGAGGCGGCGGCGATTCGTCCTCCTCATGAGGAAATTTAGATGCCGGCTTTTGAGCCCTATACGCACGAAACGCCAAACCCATTAGACCGGGTAGAACGCCTTGCCGAAAACCACAATTGGAATGTGGACCGCACCAATGACCATGAAGTTCTCATGTTGGTGGGCGGCAGTTGGGCCGACTTAAATTTGTCATTCACATGGCGTGATGATTTAGAGTCGTTGCATTTTGCCTGCATTCTGGATCTAAAAGTACCAGAAAAACGCCGTGATGAAGTGGCGCGTCTGCTCGCCCTGATCAACAACCAAATGATGCATGGCCACTTTGACTTATGGACCACAGATGGTTCTATTGTTTACCGTTATGGTTTGTTGCTGGCAGGTGGTGCTCAAGCCAATGATGCACAATGCGAGGCCATTATCAAAATTGGTGTGGAAGCATCGCAACGTTATTATCCCGCAATTCAATTTGTCATTTGGGCTGGTCACACTGCCGAAGACGCTTTAGAAAACGCCATGTTGGAAACGCAAGGCGAAGCATGAGCATTACACTAAATAGAACATTGGTTTTGGCAGGCGCTGGCAAAATGGGCAGCGCCATGCTGGAAGGCTGGCTGAAAGCCGGCGCTGACCCTGCAAAAATCGTGGCCATTGATCCGAATCCGCCAAACGAAGTTGTCGAACTTTTGCAACGCCATAGCATTCGACATAATCCAGCAATCAGTTCAATTACAGATGCTGAAGTGATCATCGTCGCAGTGAAGCCACAAGTGATGGATGATGTGTTGCCAAATTTGGTGCCACTGCAAGCCACACAACCTTTAATTTTGTCAGTGGCCGCCGGAAAAACCATCGCAACTTTCGCAAAGCATTTTGGCGCGAGCGCCAGCATCATCCGCACCATTCCCAACACGCCAGCAGCCATTGGCCGTGGCATTACAGCAATGTGCGCCAATGCCAATGTGTCTCCTTCTCAGATGGCTTTAGCAGCTGACCTTTTGAACTCCACAGGCGAAGTGGTGACAGTGGATGACGAAAGCCAGATTGATTTGGTCACCGCCGTTTCAGGCTCTGGTCCAGCTTATGTATTTTACCTAACTGAATGTTTGGCCGCAGCAGGCGAAAAAATCGGATTGGCACCAGCGCTCGCCATGCAACTCGCCAGAGCAACCGTTGCAGGTTCAGGCGAATTGATGCGTCAATCAGGAATTGACGCTGCCACCTTGCGCCAAAATGTAACCTCGCCAAACGGCACAACTTATGCGGCCTTGCAAGTGTTGATGGCCGATGACGGCATGAAGCCCCTCTTCGAAAAGGCCATTACCGCCGCCGCAATTCGCTCCAAAGAGCTGGCAAGCTGATGGCCGAGATCACCTACGCCGATTTCGAAAATGTTGAAATTCGCGTAGGCACAATTATCGCGGTTGAGCCTTTCCCTGAAGCACGTAAACCTGCATTCAAATTGAAGATTGATTTTGGCGGCACCATTGGAATTAAAAAATCCTCCGCCCAGATAACCAAACACTACACCATTGAAACACTCCTCGGCAGGCAAGTCGCCGCAGTTACAAATTTTCCTCCGCGTCAAATCGGCCCGTTCATGTCCGAAGTTTTAACATTGGGCTTTCCGGATGAAGATGGTGGCGTGGTGCTCATCGGGCCTAGCCAACTAGTGCCAAATGGTGGCAGACTTTTCTAAATCGGAATTTTAATGGCCACGCGCAGGCCGCCTAATTTGCTATCCTCCAGATAAATATCGCCGCCATGTGCCAGCGCAATATCAAGTGCGATAGCAAGGCCAAGGCCGGTGCCAGATTTGTCTAAATTGCGTGCTTCATCTAAACGAACGAACGGCCTGAACACATCTTCACGCCGTTCAACGGGAATGCCCGGCCCATCGTCATCCACATAAAGCCACAGGCGTTCTTCTTTGATTTCACCAGCGATCACCACAGTTTTACCATACCGCATCGCATTGCCCACAATGTTGTTGAGCATTCTCTTGAAGGCGTTTTGCTTAACCAACATCATAGCTTCAGGCAAATTCTCGACTGTCACAGCACTGTTGCCGCGCACACTGTTCTGCAATGAAGTTTGCACAAATTCTGGAACAGAAATTTCAACTGCCTGTTCGCCGCCATCGCCGCGCACAAACGCCATGTAGTCTTCAAGCATGTGTTGCATTTCATTCACATCTTCGCGCAGCGGCTTGGCTTTTGGATTGTCACCTAAAACAGCTAGCTCCAGTTTGAAGCGGGTTAAAATAGTACGCAAATCATGCGACACGCCCGCAAGCATCGTCGTGCGTTGCTCCACATAACGGGCAATGCGCCGTTTCATATCGACGAAAGCATCTCCAGCAAGGCGCACTTCGCGGGCACCTCGTGGCTTGAATTTGCCAACCTCTCGGCCCTTACCAAAAGCTTGAGCCGCCTTCGTCAAATCCAAAATGGGCCGAATTTGATTGCGCATAAAAATAACCGCGATGGCCAAAAGTGAAAGCGTTGATAATACCATGAAGCCAAGCATCAGCGGCGTTCCGACTGCATGGGCGCGGTCTGCATCGACAGTGGTCGTAAAAATCAAACCCGGCTCAACCAGCGTTCGAATTTCCACTTGGCCGTTGGCGGCTGCACTATTCACCCAGTAAGGCCGCGCCGACTCAGCGTTCAAATAATATCTAATCTTCGCATCAAACAACGAGAACAGTGGCGATGGCAGCGGCGCTGGAAGTTTATCAGCATGTTCAAAATTAAAAGCCATACGCAAATTATCACGCGCCAAAATTTTAATGTCATTGAGTGCTGCGTCGGACTTATCAGATCGCTCATAAAGCTTAACAAGCAGTCCAATTTCATTGGAGAGCGATCGGGCGAGAACCTTGGTCACGTTGTCCCAGTAACGCTCGATAATAATTCCGGCCATGATAATTTGGAGCAACACGACTGGCGTGATCATAATCAACAACGCCCGCCCATAAAGTCCGTGTGGAGCATAGGTTTCTAGAAACCTGTTGAAGCGATCATAAAGCCTGATTTTTGCCATCATGCACCGTCTGCAAATAGCGTATATCCGGCACCGCGCACAGTTTGTAAAAAGCGAGGATTAGCCGGATCGTCTTCCAATTTCTGCCTCAGCCGATTGATTTGCACATCGACACTGCGTGCACTTTCTTCGCTGCCAGCTTGCGCCAATTCCAGCCGCGAAAGAGGTTGTCCAATTTTATCCACCAGCAGCCGAAGAATTTCCTTTTCACGCGTGGTCAATCGAACATTGACATCACCACGCTGCAAATCACCTGTCACCGGATTAAATTGACAATCACCAAACTTCACATCGCGTTTTGCAATTACAACGGGGGCTGTCCGGCGCAAAAGACTCTTCAACCGCAGCAACAATTCTTCCGGTTCAAAAGGCTTAGCCAAATAATCGTCGCTGCCCGATTGCAAACCAGCAATGCGGTCTTGGCCCTCTGATAATGCCGACAACATTAACACCGGCGTTATAAAGTTTTCGTCACGCAAAGATTTGACCAAACTCAATCCGCTTTCCTGCGGCATCATCACATCTAAAATCAGAACATCAAAAACAAGTCCACGAAGCCGCTCACGGGCTTCGGCAGCCGAGGCAGCAAGCGTCACCAAATATCCGTGATCAGTTAAATATGAGCGCAGCAATTCGCGAATGCGCTTGTCATCATCAACAATCAGAATATGTGGTTCGGCAGTCAAACTTTATTCTCCAAACGCGCAATCCATTGCGATGCGGTTGCGCGATTTTCTGGATCAATCAGTTGCAGCAACATCTGATGATAGTTTTGAG
>JANOXS010000051.1:0-1953 GCA_031418535.1 Hyphomicrobiales bacterium
GTTTTATCTTCATTCCTTAGCCAGTTTTATGATGACAAGCCGATCCCATCGCAAATTATCATCAGCCAAGATTTTGAAGAACGCGGCTTATTGGAAGAAGCCTTCACCGCTCATGCAGGCAAAAGGATCGAAATTCTGGTGCCGCAACGGGGCGAGAAGAAGGCGCTGGTTGAACATGCGGTGATCAATGCCCGCGAAGCCAACGGGCGGCGCATGGCCGAGTCATCCTCGCAAGGGAAATTGTTGGAAGGGGTGGCGCGGGTGTTTGGCCTTGCTTCGCCGCCACGGCGCATCGAGGTTTATGATAACTCTCACATTCAGGGCGCACATGCGGTGGGTGGCATGATTGTGGCGGGGCCTGATGGCTTCATGAAAGCGCAATATCGCAAGTTCAATATCAAAGCCGAAACTTATCAGGCAGGGGATGACTTTGCGATGATGCATGAAATGCTGACACGGCGCTTTACGCGTTTGATCAAAGAACATGGCGATGAACAAGATGATGACGAGTCCCTCAATTGGCCAGATTTGTTGTTGATCGACGGCGGGCAGGGCCAGCTTTCGGCGGTGCAGGCCGTGCTGGCGGATTTGGGCTTGCATGATCTTCCCGTCGTGGGTGTGGCCAAAGGGCCAGACCGCGATGCAGGCCGCGAGCATTTTCACACACCCGGCAAACCCTCTTTCATGCTCGAAGCGCGCGATCCGGTGCTGTATTATATCCAGCGCCTGCGCGATGAAGCCCATCGCTTCGCTATTGGCACGCATAGGGCTAAACGCTCCAAGGCCATTGGGGTTAACCCACTGGATGAGATTTCCGGCATAGGTGCTAAACGTAAGAAGGCCTTGCTCCAAAGCTTCGGATCGGCGAAAGCTATCTCCAAGGCCAATGTGACCGATTTGGCTGCGGTTGAAGGCGTGAATACGGCTTTGGCGCAAATTATATATGATCACTTTCACCCGGAGACTTGATGAGCAATTCGCTTCCCATAGCGCCCCATTCAAAAATTTGGAATGTTCCAAATATTTTGACCTATGGCCGCATCATCGCTGTGCCGGTGGTGGCTGGGCTTTTGCTGTGGGGTGGTGACAACGCGCGGTGGGTGGCACTTGGCATTTATATTGTGGCAGCGATCACCGATTTTCTCGATGGTTATCTGGCGCGAAAGTGGCAACAGCAATCCGCCTTGGGCCGGATGTTAGATCCGATTGCAGATAAAGTTTTGGTATCGATTGTGTTGCTGGTATTGGCTGCCGATGGCGCTTTGGTGGGTGGACATATTTGGGCGGCGATTATTATTCTGGCGCGAGAAGTTTTGGTTTCAGGTTTGCGCGAATTTTTAGGCGAACTTCGGGTTTCGGTGCCTGTGACCAAAATTGCAAAATGGAAAACGACAGCGCAGCTTTTGGCCATTGGATTTTTAATTGCGGGGCCAACGGGCGATAAATTTATTCCACACACAACACAAGTTGGCATTGTGTTTTTGTGGGTGGCGGCGGCGCTGACACTTTATACTGGTTATGATTATTTCCGTGCCGGGCTTCGGCATGTGGTGGATGAAGAATGAAGGTTTTATATTTCGCGCGGTTCAGACAAGTGATTGGGCGTGGGCAAGATGATATTTCGCTGCCCGCAGATGTTGCAACAGTGAATGCATTACTCAATTATTTAGTGGAAAGTGATGCTGGCATTGCGGCTGCATTTGCAGACCTGCGCACGGTGCGGGTGGCGGTTGATCAAAGCCATTGCGCTTTAGATGCTTCGATTGTCGGGGCTAAGGAAGTGGCCTTTTTTCCACCCGTTACAGGTGGTTAAAGATGCGTCTTAATGTTTTTCTTCAAAAAGCGGGTGTGGGCAGCAGGCGCGAAGCTGAACGCATGGTGGCCGAAGGCCGCGTAACAGTTAAAGGCATTAAAGCCGAAGCGACAACGCCCGTTGAAGATGGCGATATTGTA
>JANOXS010000052.1:0-7733 GCA_031418535.1 Hyphomicrobiales bacterium
CCAAAACAGTTGCGCGAACTCCACATCCGCTTAAATTTACCAGAAAATTAACCATATCTGGTTGATGAATCTCTTCTGATTACTTAACGTCCCACCACAAATCAACCGAGGTCCGATTCATGATGCGCCGTCTTATTGCTGTGGCTTTAGCTGCAACGCTTTCCTTATCGATAATGCCAGCAGCTAACGCTGCTGTAGATGCTTCACAGACGCAGCTTCTTTTGAAGAAGAAAAAGTTGGCGGCACAATTAAAATCTATTCAGGATCAGCAGGCTGCGCTTGATAAGTCGCTCGCTGCAACACAGAAGCCGGCTAAAATTAAAGTGAAAGAAAAACCTTTGGTGACAGCTTCGATCACGAAAGTGAAAGTTGCTCCGATCAAAAAAGTGGCCGCAGTTAAAGTTGCTCGTTTGCGACCTTGTGGCTCTTTTTTACAATGCTTGTTTGGCAATAAACATCGTCGAACAGGCGGCACAGTTCAGGCAGCAAGTTTTGGGCAATATCAAAATTCGGGCCTGTCAGGTCAAACGTCAAACCGTGTGGTTGATTGGAACGAGACAAAATATCCAGTCGGCTCGTTGATTGTGCGCACACCTGAACGCGCACTGTATTATGTATCAGGTAATGGTGAAGCCATACGTTACAGCGTTGGCGTTGGTCGTGAAGGCATGCAGTGGAGCGGTCAGTCATCGATTGTAGCCAAAGCCGAATGGCCAAGCTGGACGCCGCCAGTTGAAATGATAAAGCGCGAAGCTGCGAAGGGACACATCATTCCACCCTTCATGGAAGGTGGTCCGGGCAATCCTTTAGGGGCTCGCGCATTATATATTGGCGGCAGAATTTACCGCGTGCATGGCACCAACAACGAAGCCTCAATTGGTGGTGCTGTTTCATCTGGTTGCATTCGCATGATGAATGCTGATGTGATTGATCTTTATGGTCGCGTGAAAGTTGGCGCCAAGATTTACGTTTATCAATGAGTGGATTTTAGTTTTCAAAAGGGCCGCAGTTTTTGCGGCCTTTTTTATTTGTGCGCGGATATAAAAAAACCTCGGAGGCTGAGGGCCATCCGAGGTCTGATATCCACATGAGTGGTGAAGAATTACTTCTTCGCAGCTTTCTTTGCTGGCTTCTTAGCAGCAGCTTTTTTCGCAGCTGGCTTCTTAGCAGCGGCTTTTTTCGCAGCTGGCTTTTTTGCAGCAGCTTTCTTTGCAGGTTTTTTCGCAGCTTTTTTTGCAGCAGCCATAGTGTTCTCTCCTAGAGATAAAGTTGTTAATGCCCCACAACGCAGGCCCGACTAACTTGATATCAACAGTAATAAATATATTTTTTATTTCATGCCGATAACTGTTGTTTGTTTGAACCTCATTGTGTGATTCGGCAATATGCCGACTACATCTTGTGTATCGCAGTGATATGGCTAACAATTGGTAAATAAATTTGGAATTGAAAATTCATCTGTATACGGATGATATTAGAGATTCAATTTAATCCCTAAATTCATATGTTTTTTTGATTGATCAGTATACGGATGAATATTTTAGTGATGACTTTGTGTTGATTTATCTCAGTCTCTGAAATTGTTTATCAACAATTATTTCAAAGCATTGTGGTGATGAGATCACTCCATTGTGGATTTTTGAGTTCAATGAGATTTGTTTTCCATTGACGTGGCCATTTCTTCATCGTCTTCTCGCGTTGAATTGCGCGATCTATTTCTCCGAAACATTCAAACCACACCAGGGTTTTCACATTATAGTTTTTGGTGAAGCCTTCGTTCGCTCCATCCTTGTGTTGCATGACGCGTGATGGAAGGTCGCCAGTTACGCCAATGTAAAGTGTGCCATTCTTTGTGCTGGCCATGATGTAAACGGAATAGACGCGTTCTTGTCTCTGAAAGTAAGGCATCAGAAAGTTGTTGCACAACTTTCAAATTTTGTCATGGCCGGACTCGTTCCGGCAACCCATCTTTGCAACTCATGAGATGCAAAACACTGCACTCAATCCCACGGTGAATGTGCCGAACCATGGATCGCCGGAATAAATCCGGCGATGACAGGAATTAGAGAGGTATGTGCAAATAAAAAAAGCCGAGATTGCTCTCGGCTTTTGTTTGGTTTGGACGTGATGTTATTACGAGCAACCGCTCGTTGATCCGCAGGTATCACACTTCAAGCAGGTGCCGTTGCGCACCATAGTGTAGTTACCGCATTCGCCACAGGTGTCGCCTTCATAGCCCTTCATCTTGGCTTGTGATCGCAAGTCCATCGAAGGTGCTGGTTTATCATAGGTGTAAGCAACGCTGGCTGGTTCTGCCAATGCCGTGTTGCCATGTGTCACTTGTTCCGCAGCACGCATCAACAATGCATGCGATGGTGATTGTGCAGCTGAACCTTGCGGCATGACCACGACATTGGCCAAGTTTTGTTTGCGCACAAATCCGGACGACACATAGCGTTGCGCTGGTACAGATGGCTTGTGATCAACTTCATCCACGCCTTTGCCCAATGCATCAAAGCCCATTTCGGATGCTTCAACATGTGCAAGCTCGTGGCGGCCAAGGTAAGACACGGCCAATTCACGGAACACATAGTCGAGAATTGACGTTGCATTCTTGATTGACTCATTGCCTTGCACCATGCCCGCGGGTTCGAACTTGGTGAATGTAAAGGCATCCACAAATTCTTCCAACGGCACACCATATTGCAAGCCCACTGATACGGCGATTGCGAAGTTGTTCATCATGGCGCGAAGAGCCGCACCTTCTTTGTGCATATCAATAAAGATTTCACCAAGCTTGCCATCATCATATTCGCCGGTGCGCAGATAAACTTTATGTCCACCTACAACGGCTTTTTGTGTGTAGCCTTTGCGACGTGAAGGAAGTTTATCGCGATCGGCTGCTCGTTCGATAATTTTTTCAACTATCTTTTCAACGATGGTTTCAACGCGTTGTACCGGTGCTTTAGCCATCAAAGCATCCACGCCATCATCTTCATCTTCTTCATCGGTGATGAGTTGTGACGACAAAGGCTGCGAAAGTTTGGAGCCGTCGCGGTAGAGTGCATTGGCCTTCACACCTAGCTTCCAGCTCAGCATGTAGGATGCTGCGCATTCTTCAACGGTTGCATCATTTGGCATGTTGATGGTTTTTGAAATCGCACCAGAAATAAAGGACTGCGATGCTGCCATCATGCGGATATGGCTTTCAACAGAGAGATAACGCTTGCCAATGCGACCGCATGGATTGGCGCAATCAAACACTGGAAGATGCTCTTCCTTGAGGCCTGGAGCTTGTTCCAACGTCATGGCACCACAGACGTGCACGTTGGCTTTATCAATATCGGCGCGAGAGAAACCAAGATGCGCCAATAAATCGAAGCTGAAATCATTGAGTTGGGCATCACTGATTTTCAAAACATTCTTGCAGAAATCTTCGCCAAGTGTCCACTTGTTGAAGACAAACTTGATGTCGAAAGCTGAGGCTAATCCACCTTCAATTTTAGAAATCTGTTCGTCGCCAAAACCCTTGGCTTTGAGTGCTGCATGATTGAGAGCAGGGGCATCAGACAACGTGCCATGGCCCACAGCGTAACCGATGATTTTTTCAATCTGTTCGGCCGTGTATCCCAAAGTGCGCAAGGCTTCCGGAACCGCTTGGTTGATGATCTTGAAATAACCACCGCCTGCAAGCTTCTTGAACTTCACCAATGCGAAATCTGGTTCAATCCCCGTTGTGTCGCAATCCATAACCAAGCCAATGGTGCCGGTTGGTGCGACCACAGTTGATTGGGCATTGCGGTAGCCATGGGCTTCGCCCAATTCTACGGCTTTGTCCCACGCTCTGCGAGCGGCCATTGCCAGTGACTTGTCTTTGAGGTCATTTTCATCCAGCGGCACCGGCGATGTGCGCACACCTTCGTAACCCACAGCAGCACCATAAGCAGCGCGGCGATGATTGCGCATCACGCGAAGCATCGAGTCAGCATTTTTGGCATAGCCTGCAAAGGGGCCAAGTTCTTTGGCCATTTCGGCAGACGTTGCATATGATACACCGGTCATAATGGCAGACACGGCAGCGCAAATTGAGCGGCCCTCATGGCTGTCATATGGAATACCTGAAATCATCAGGAAGCCACCGATATTGGCGAACCCCAAACCAAGCGTGCGGTAATCGTAGGACAGGCGGGCAATTTCCTTGGATGGAAATTGCGCCATCATCACTGAAATTTCCAGCACCATAGTCCACAGGCGAACGCCATGTTCGAATGATTCAATGTCAAACTTGTTGGAGTTTGGTTCACGGAATTGCATCAAATTGAGCGAGGCCAAGTTGCACGCGGTATCATCCAAGAACATATATTCTGAACATGGATTAGACGCGCGAATTTCGCCAGCCGCCGGGCAAGTGTGCCAATCATTGATGGTGGAGTGGAACTGGATGCCAGGATCAGCTGAAGCCCAAGCGGCAGCGCCAATTTTATCCCACAGGTCGGCAGCCTTCAAAGTTTTGTAAACTTTGCCGTTGGTGCGGCCAATCAAATCCCAATCGCCACCCGTTTCCACAGCTTTCAAGAACTCGTCGGTTACCCGCACCGAGTTATTTGAATTCTGGCCTGATACTGTGCGGTAGGCTTCGCCATCCCAATCAGTGTCATAAGTGTCGAACGAAATATCCTTGTAACCTTGCTTGGCAAACTGAATAACGCGCTTGATGTAATTATCTGGCACCAAGTTTTTGCGGGCGTCTTTGACGGCACGCTTCAAAGCTGGGTTCTTTTCAATTTCAAAACAATCGGTGCCGGGGCCTTCGCAATTTACGCAAGCCTTCATGATGGCGGTGAGATGCTTCTTCACAATTTTCGAGCCAGTGACGAGCGAGGCAACTTTTTCCTCTTCCTTCACCTTCCACTCAATGTAGTTTTCAACATCGGGATGATCAACATCAACGACTACCATTTTGGCAGCACGGCGGGTTGTGCCGCCTGATTTAATGGCGCCCGCTGCGCGGTCACCAATTTTGAGGAAGCTCATCAAGCCTGATGATTTGCCGCCGCCAGATAGTTTTTCGCCTTCGCCGCGAAGTGACGAGAAGTTTGAGCCTGTGCCTGAACCATATTTGAACAGCCGCGCTTCACGCACCCAAAGGTCCATAATGCCGCCTTCGTTGACCAGATCGTCAGACACACCTTGAATAAAGCAGGCATGAGGTTGTGGATGCTCATAAGCGGTTTTGGATTTTGTGAGTTTGCCTGTTTCATAGTCAACATAGTGGTGGCCTTGGGCCGGACCATCAATGCCATAAGCCCAATGGAGACCGGTGTTGAACCATTGTGGCGAATTTGGTGCACATTTTTGTGTGCCAAGCATGAGGCAAAGTTCTTCATAGAACGCTAGCGCATCAGCTTCACTGCTGAAGTAATTGCCCTTCCAGCCCCAATAAGTCCATGTGCCAGCCAAGCGATTAAACACTTCTTTGGCCGAGACTTCGCCACGGGTGCGCTCTTTCAAGGGCAGATGTGCCAGTGCTTCTTCGTCGGCAACGGAACGCCACAACCAGCTTGGAACAGTTTCTTCTTCGACGCGCTTGAGGATCTTGGGAACACCGGCTTTGCGGAAATATTTTTGCGCCAAAATGTCAGTTGCCACTTGGCTCCATGTCGACGGCACTTCGATATCGGCCAAACGAAACACAATAGAACCATCGGGGTTCTTGATTTCGCTCACTGCCGTGCGGAAATCCAGTCCCGCATAGGTATTTTGGCCAGCCTTGGTATATTTCCGTTCAATCCGCATTGTCGTGCCCCAATTAATTTCAATATTGTTGCCGCAGGCGCACAAAAACGCCCACGGAGCTAATTCACTCGTGTTCTACGCAATTCCCCGATTTGGCGAAGGTTCTCGCCCCCCAACACATGCTGACCGTTCTCAAATAACTTTACGAACTGACACATTGAGCAGTCGTTGACTGCTGCACGTCTTGGATTTTGAAACTATTACACACCCGCGTTTTCGTCAATAGCTAGTGTGTTAATGAGAGCTTAACACAAGATATTGTGTCCACAGGATGTGACTTGTTGTTGATAAACCGAACATCGCCCGATTCTGCCTCTAAGCTCAAGTGTTACTTGGAATTAAGACACAGTTGGATTGTGGTTGTGGATCATAACATGAAGTGGCTTGACTCTCGTCAAGTGCGAAAACTGGTGGATGCAAAAAATAAATTGAGTGCCCCTTTGGAGCGTACTCGCCTTTAGGTGGTAACGTTGGGCACCGGATGCGCGTCTTGCGCGAGTCTTGCCAAGGGTTGAGCGCTGCGAATCGGGCCTAGGATAATGAGAAGTGGTAAGGCGAGCAGGGCGGTCAGGCTTAACAGCAGCCAGCATTCATTGATCGACATGGTAAGACCTGCGCTTTGTATGGCATCCATAATGTTCAACATGCCGCTCGTGTCGTCAGGTGTTGGCAAATCGTCAATGCCCATACCCAGTAGCTTGGCAGCAGCGGCTGGAGCAGTTTTTATAGAATCTAAAATCCGATCAGCGAAAATTGGCGATCTGCTGAAGATGATTGTGTCGATCAGAGCAATGCCAATAGCGCCACCGATATTGCGCGATACGTTGAACAATCCACTGGCATCGCCAATTTTATCGAGAGGTGTGAGTGCTAGGGCAAAACGGATCGGCGGCAAGATGCAGAGAGCAATCGCGAGGCCGCGCACCACTTGAGGCCAGAACATCCCATCATAATCAGTATCGATAGTTTGGTTCATGCTCATCAGCAGACCTGTGGCAAATATAGCAAATCCGATGGCCGAAAGAATTCTGGCATCATAACGCCTGTCGAGCTGGACCACGAAAGGTGCAGCCACCAATTGCGCAGCACCACTCACCAACGTGATCATGCCAATTTCGAGTGGACCATGGCCGCGTACAAAGGCGAGGAATACAGGCATAAGATAGACGGTGCCGAATAAGCAAAAACCAAGCAGAAAACTTAAAATGCAGCCAAAGGCCAGGGCGCGGTCTTCGAGGAGCCGGAACATGATGGCTGGATTAGGCCTTCGCCATAACAGCCAAGAAAAAACTGGCACACTGGCAAAACACATCAAAACGAAGGGTGAAGACCAACCTTGAGAGGGCGCCTCTTTCAGCCCAATCAACAATATAGATAATGCCAGGCCCATCCATAGGAGTGAAAGCCAATCTAAGCCGTTCAATAATGCGAAATTCATTTTGCGGCGCGGCATTGTGAAAGTTGCAACTGTCATCGCTAGAATGCCTGGCAGAATATTAATCAAAAACAACCAGTGCCAGCTGTAATGTTCAGTAATCCAGCCGCCCGCAACAGGACCGAGTGTGGGAGCCAATACGGCTAAGAACCCCCCCAGTGTCGTTGCTACAGTTTGTTGCACGCCAGCTGGAAACAGAAGAAATATACTCGAAAAAACCAATGGAATGAGAAGTCCGCCAGCAACACCTTGCAACACTCGCCAGACTAACAAATCGATGAAACCACCGCTGCTGGCACAGCCAATCGAAGCGAGTGTGAAGGTGATCAAGCTGCCCACAAGCAACCAGCGCATGGTAAACACGCGCATCAGCAACCCCGTCATCGGGATGGCAACTACTTCGGCGATCAAATAAGATGTTTGTATCCAGCTCATCTGGTCAGCCCCAATTTTAAGGGCTTTTTCGATGACGGGGAGAGATGTGACCACAACCTGAATATCA
>JANOXS010000053.1:0-3272 GCA_031418535.1 Hyphomicrobiales bacterium
CACAAGGTCTGGTCGCCTTGTGCCTGTACCCGCCGTATTGAGAACTTCAAGTTCCTCAGTGATAATGAAACTATTGTTGGCAAGGTTTTGCCAATCGATCACAGGTACTGTTACGCTGGTTTTCTTGGACCCCACAAATTCCGTCACCGTGATGCCGAGTGTCAGGGCATTGTAAAGCTTCTCATTCGCCGTCAGCAGTCCCTCGTGCATGACCGGGGTCGATAGCTCCCGCACAAGCTGGTCTATGGCGTTGGTCGAGAGTTCAAAGCTCTCGCCCTTGAACTCAAACCGCCGCTTCCGCAGTTGGCCCACCAATTCGGCCCGCAGAACCAACCCCGCATTTCCACCACGCTCAACCAAACAATCGGCGGGTGCAAGATAGCGCCACCCTAACGACATCAAAGTCGCAAGGGCTGGAATTTGTGCGCTGTAGAGTTCGGCGGTGTTGGGGGTCATGGGCGGGCCCCAATTCTGTCGATGGGGTCAAGCAAAACTTGACAAATACGTTTTTCGTATATAGATAACCCCTCGAGTTCATTGCCTATCGGCTTTGAACCTATCAAGGCCTTGGACGCTGGGCCAGCGTAGCGAACCAACGTCCAACTCTCTCTTTTATAAGGCATTTTTGCAATCCTTTGCGTTCCACAAGGGTGCTGCGGTGATTTTTTTGCGCCTGCCTGCTGCAAGTGGGTAACAGGTCAAAAATTCGGCTTTGAGATTTCCGCCCTTATCAAGAGACATGACCAACACAACGATGAAATCGCCAAACTTGAGCTCCACACGGCGGCGCGGATCGTATTTTTTCTTTTTGTGTACATACCCCTGAAACCGCTGCGTCGTTGCATCTTTGAGCGTCAGCGTAATCCAGTCCATGCGTTCAGCTCGGGCGAGGGAAAATGTGTCGTCCGGCCCATTCACACTTTCGTAAAATGCATGAGAAAAAAGCGACTTCTTAAAGTAGACCGGAATACCATCGCAGGTCATAATCGGAGCGGTGCAAAAAGTGTGCACGTAATGCTGTTGATACTCAGCGACAGTAGCCAATTTAAGCAGCGGCAGAGGCATAAATCAGTTTCCCCGCAGCTCAATTTTAAATACGTTGAACTTCCGTTCATTCCACGCAGTCGGCATGATGGCGTGGCCAAGACGGCTCTCGATTTTTTGAATCACTGCCAACTTCGCGGGTGAAGATGTGGCAATCTGGTTAATCTTGGCACTGGCCGCACCAAGCAGAACATCGCAGAGCTGCATCAATGCAGACTGGTGCGAAGTTTGTGGCAGCACATTAAGTATGTTTGAGGTCTTGTTGGCATTTTGCAAACAGGCTTTCAGAACTCCGTGTCTTTTGGCTCCGGCAGTCGTCTTGCCATCACAAAAAATGACGTAGGATTCACCCGCATCAATCCAATGATGCAAGAGTTGATAATAGAATTTGAAAAACCCAAGTTCCGCATCATTGTCTGCTTTCTCAGCATCAAACTTGTGCCGATCAACTGCGATGCAACGGAACCGAAGCTCTGGACCAAAATCGATGAAGATGTCGATAAGGTCTTCATAGAACACCTGCCTGCTGGGTGAAATTTTTCCCCATTTAATTTCGCCATGAACACCATGTTTGTCGCGTAATACCGCAATTTTATTTTTGATATCGGATCGCAATTCGGCGGGCAGCCACAATCCACCAATCATCAAATAGGTGGCTTGTGGATGCTTTGAAGTGAAAAGATCAGGACGAGTTTCATCGCAATACACTTCCATTGTCATGCTTTTGCCTCCACTTTCACGCGGCGTTTGCCGGTGAGGAGTTGTTGCATCAGGGCGGACTTTGTTTGCCGAAGTGTTTTGAGTTCATGTTCGAATGACTCGATTTCTAAGTCGGCGCTTTCCAAAACATTTGCGATTTCTTGTTGTTCATGTTTTGTAGGAACGCGAAACTCTCGCTTCTCAAAATCGAACTTGGACAATTCTAAGAATGTCGACCCGCAGGCATAACGAACAAGAATGTGTTTGTAGAAGGTAAAGAGATGGAAGATAAATTCGACCACAAATGAAGAGTTCGGCGTTAAGTTTTTGAAGCCTTGATTTGTTGAAATTGGCACGGCTGCAATTGCCATGTCGCCAATGGTTGCTCTTGTGCAGATTAATAGGGTGCCGACGGGCAAGAGCTTTGCGGAACAATTTTCAAGGCCCTTGGCGCTTATCTTTCGCTTAGTGTTGTTTATGCGTTTGATTTTGAGTGCTGTTATGTCGGTGGGTGTTGTCCATGGAATATGCCCATTCCAGTAGACTTCATTTTCAGAGTCTGGCGTGCCTCCCGACGAAATGCTTCCCATCGATTTTATAGCCACCTTCTTCCACTCCCCCTTGAACCCCGGCAGGCGCTTTTTGCCTGTGAGGAGGGCTTGCATCAGGGCTTTCTTTTGGGCGCGGGCATTGGCCACCAGCCGCTCCTGCACCGCAATCGCCCGGTCCCAAGTGGAAAGAATTTCTGCGATCCGGCGTTGTTCGGCGATGGGTGGAAACTTCATCGGAACCGTCGTTAAGTCTCCTTGCCCGATATTAGATCTTATTGCGCCCTGACCCAGTCGGATCATTGAACGTCGAATGAAAGCTGATTGAAAGGCGTATGTGCAAAACTCAGGATTCAGACACACGTCGGTTGGTCGAGCGCGGATGACAAATCCCCCAAAGACCGCAGGCTTGTCATCGAGGTAGACAGTCGCAAATGCAATTTCGTCATCAGTTTCAGACGTTCGATTAAAAAGCACATCGCCGAATTTGATTCCAAACTCATCACGTTGCTTTGCTGTTGCGGTCATTTCGCCAATGATTTCGTGATGCCTGAGGCGCGGACCACGAAAAACATCCATGACGTTAACAAATTTCGCACCTGACCCATACAGGCTGCTATCGCCGTTAAGACCATTCTTGAACTTGAAAATGTCACCCAGCCGCAACTGGCTCCAACCCTCAGGAAGCATCTTTTGCTCCCTTCTTGCCAGTTGTTCGGAAATTCCGAAGACCTGAACCAACCTTCAAACCAAGTTTAAAGGAGTGCCTTGGCTTAGCCGCGACTGCACTATTTGCCACGCTTTCCAATCTTTCCTGATGGCGGCAGTTTGGACGGCAGAAAATTGCTGCCTGTGACAACCCTTTGTCCGGTTTTACCTTCCAGTTGCAGCCGTGCCTGTTTGGCAATGGCACCGCCGGTTTTGCTGGCCCGCTTGTTTTGCTCCATGCCTGTGGCGTTGCTGGTTTCGGCAATCTGGCGG
>JANOXS010000054.1:0-19176 GCA_031418535.1 Hyphomicrobiales bacterium
GCCACCTTCTCCAAAGGAGAAGGGTGAATTCAAACATCTCCCTTCTCCTTTGGAGAAGGTGGCCGAAGGCCGGATGAGGTCTCTTTGCTAAAAACGAGGACCTAGATTTTGAAATACATATCCACCCGTGGTGAAGCGCCTGTTCTTGATTTCGAAGGAGCCATGCTGTCTGGACTTGCCCGCGATGGCGGATTGTATTTACCCGAAACCTTCCCCCAAATTTCGCGTGAAGAGCAACTGGCTTTACGCGGAAAGTCCTACGCTGATGTCGCCTTCGCGATCTGCTCAAAATTCACCGCAGGCTCAGTTCCAGATTCTGATCTGCGCAGGATGGTCGATGCGGCCTATGCCACGTTCCATCACCCAGCCGTAACACCGCTGAAGCAACTCGCACCGAACCAATATCTGCTCGAACTGTTCCATGGCCCAACTATCGCCTTCAAAGATGTGGCCATGCAGCTTTTGGCCCGCCTGATGGATTGGTCACTGGCCAAACACAAGCGCCGCGCCGTGATTGTGGGTGCAACCTCTGGCGACACTGGCGGTGCCGCCATTGATGCGTTCCAACACAATCAAAACGCTTCGCTCTTTATTCTCCATCCACACGGCAAAGTGTCGGATGTGCAGCGCCGCCAAATGACCACAGTCACCAGCCCTTCGATCCACAACATCGCTATTGAAGGCAATTTTGATGATTGTCAGGCGATTGTAAAAACCCTGTTCAATGATCTGAAATTCCGCGATGAAGTTGGCCTTGCCGGTGTGAACTCCATTAACTGGGGCCGCATCATGGCTCAGATTGTGTATTATTTTTATGCCGCCCTGCAGTTGGGCGCTCCTGATCGCAGTGTTAGCTTCACAGTGCCTACCGGTAATTTCGGAAACGTATTTGCGGGCCTTGCCGCCAAACGCATGGGGCTCAATATTGACCGCTTGGTGATCGCCACCAATGAAAACGATATTATGGACCGCACCCTGAAAACCGGCAGCTACACAATTACCGGCGTTCATGCCACGCAAAGCCCATCGATGGATATTCAAGTGTCGAGCAATTTCGAACGCTTGGTATATCTGGCCAATAATGGAGATGCCGCCGCTGTTCGCGCCCATTTGGAGAGCCTAAAGCAATCTGGCAATTTCACCCTGCAAGCCGAGGCCATAAAATCAATTCGCAATGAATTTGATTCTGGTGCCACAAGTGAAGCTGAAACCGCTTCCACCATCGCCCAAGTTTTAAAAGACACTGGCGAACTTCTCGATCCACACACTGCGGTGGGTTATGCTGTGGCACTCAAAACCCACACAAATTCGCCAATGGTAACGTTAGCGACCGCCCATCCTGCCAAATTCCCCGCTGCTGTTGCTAAAGCCAGTGGAATTACGCCACATTTACCACAACGACTATCGCACTTGATGAATGCGCCAGAAACCTTCACAATACTCCCAAACAGCGCGAGCGCGGTGAAGGATTTCATCCTTGCCGACGGAAGACGCTGACGGGAGAAAGAATGACTGTAGAAATAACCAAGCTCGCCAATGGGCTGCATGTTCTAACCCACAACATGCCGCATCTTGAATCGGTGGCTTTGGGCATCTGGGTAAAAGCCGGAGCCCGCGATGAATTGCCAGAAGAAAATGGCGTTGCGCATTTTTTAGAACATATGGCCTTCAAAGGCACCAAGCGCCGCACGGCCAAAGAAATTGCCGAAGAGATTGAAAATGTGGGCGGCGAAATTAACGCGGCCACTGGCATGGAAACCACAACTTACTATGCCCGCACTTTAAAAGCCGATTGGCCAATGGCCATGGATATTCTTTCTGATATTTTTACAGAATCCACTTTGGATGAAAGTGAAATGGAGCGCGAGCGCGATGTGATTTTGCAAGAAATTGCCGCAGCAAGAGATCAACCCGATGATCTGGTTTTTGATCTCGCACAATCGGCCAGTTATGGCGATCATCCGTTAGGGCGTTCAATTCTCGGCACCACTGATTTGGTGCAATCAATGTCGCGCCAACAAATGCTGGCTTGGCGCACCCGAAATTATTGGGCGTCGCGCATGGTGGTTTGCGCCACTGGAAATGTGAACCACGCAGAATTTGCCAAAGCGGCGGAAAAGCATTTTGGCCAAATTCCCCATGGTCATGCCCCCCAACGCAGCCCACCCACATTTGTTGGCACGGCCCACACTGAACAGAAGCCGCTGGACCAGACACATATTGTGCTTTCATTTCCAGCACCAAATTACCGCGACCCCCGAATTTATCAGTTGCAGGTTTTGGCTAGCATACTGGGAGGCGGCATGTCCTCGCGCCTGTTCCAAGAGGTCCGTGAAAAACGCGGGCTGTGTTACAGCGTGTTTGCGTTCGGCACCACCTATGAAGACACTGGTCAGCTTGGCGTTTATGCAGCCACATCGCCCGATCACACGCCAGACCTTATGGAAGTGACTTCGGAAGTTATGATGTCAATGGCCAATCAAATTTCTGACAAAGAAATTGACCGCGCTAAAGCCCAATTAAAGGCCGGCATCGTGATGAACCTTGAAAGTGCGTCTTCGCGAGCCGATCAAATTGCACGACAATTTTTGGCATTCGGTGAAGTTCCGAAAATGGCAACACTGATCACTAAAATTGAAGCAGTGACAGTTGATCAAGTGCGGGCATTGGCCAAAGAAATTTTCCAATCTGCAACACCTTCGTTGAGTGCTGTAGGGCAACTTTCAGCTTTGGAAAGCCACGCCACTTTGGCTGGGCGCTTTGCGCAACATTGAGCTTCCTGCTGCCATTTAGAAAATCTGGCAGCGGCCCCATCATACGCGGCGGTAACATACTCTTGCGCCCTCCTGCGATGGAAGATTTTGAAGAATGGCTGTCCTTGCGCAAAGCCAGCCGTAAATTTTTAGAACCTTGGGAACCTGAATGGCAGGACGACGAACTTACAAGATCCAATTATCGCTATCGACTTCACATCTATAATAAACTTTCACAGGAAGAACGCAGCCAGGCACTTTTCATTTTTGAAACAAGTACGCAAAAGCTTTTGGGTGCTGTAAATCTCAACAACATCCGGCGCGGGGTGGCGCAGACCGCAACACTTGGATATTGGATTGGCGAGCAATTTGCGCGCAAAGGGTATATGGCCGCAGCACTCAGTGCCCTTATCGACTACAGTTTTAATGACATGGGATTGCACCGATTGGAAGCTGCGTGTTTGCCTGCAAATGTCGCTTCAATTGCGCTGCTCAAGCGGTCTGGCTTCGAACAAGAAGGCTATGCTAAATCTTATTTGAAAATTGCAGGCCAATGGCAAGACCACATTCTATTTGCACGGCTTAAAACTTAGTCCAAACATTCGCAATAAACCCCTCTGGCCGTTAACATAGTCACATGATTCGAACGGGCGAAAAGTATAACTTCATCTTTGCAGTGATTATTTCCCTGTGGGCGTTTCTGTCGGTCGCGTCAACCACACCTGCTTGGTCGGCCACATCAATTTTAAATGTCGACCAGAACACGTCAGCCCTCGATATTTCTGAATTTGGCAAAGCCGTTCCGCCGACGAAAAGCATACTGACAATTCAAGGACCGGGAGACGCGCAGGCCGTCGATCTGGTTGGCAAGGGACCAGGCCCAGAGTTCTTTTGGTCGCTCTATTCCATCCACAACTCAAGTGATGTGGCTTTGGATTTCATTATCGAAGTGGAGCCGCAGCATTTTGCGGGTTCTGGGTTGCTGCGTCTTTTGCCGTTTGGAAATACAGCCGTAGGCGCAGTGGCCACAGCTGGCCCCGATATCATCAAGCCTTACGGTAACCCGGCCCAAAGTGCATATGCGTTTACGATTGCCAGTGGCCAAACATTAAACATCGCCATTGAAAGCAACGGAACTTCGAGCAACCCAACACTTTGGAAGCGCAGCGCCTTTGAAAGTCAAATTGCAAACTCGACTTTCTTTTTAGGGTTGGTGCTAGGGGTGGCATTTTTAGTGACGCTCAGCATTTTGGCGCTTTATAGTTTCCGGCCCCATAACGCGTTGCTTGCGGGCTGGCTCTTTGCCTTTGCGAGTTTATTTTTTATGTTGAGTGAGTCTGGATTGCTGAGCCAAGCGCTTCAGGCCGTCAGTACCGCACATCTGTCATCTGGCATTATTCGGGCGACAGTTGAAACGATTTTTGCTGCCGCACTTTTATTATGTGTTTTAAGTTTCACCAGCATACGAAAGAAAAGTCCAATCGTAGGCTTTTGCTTAATCCTACTTTTCACATTGCTGGGCGCAAATTTCATCTACGCATTTGTCGATGTCGATAGGGCCACTTCTGCCGCACGATTTGCATTCGGATTGATCGTCCTCCTCGGGTTTGCCATCACAGCGTGGTGTCGGCGAACCCAATCAGCACTTGTTGACAGTGGATTTTTATTTTGGCTCTCAATCGGAGCTTGGACAGTTTTAGCAGGAATTCTCACGCAAGCTGCGGGTCGCAAAGCGGGCCTTTCAATTGTTCTAATAGCGGCCCTTGCTGCGGTTCTTGTTGCTTTGGCTTTGGTGCTCTTGCGTTTTGTGTTTACGCAAGGGCTCGCAGCAAAACCCTTTATAACAGATGCCAACCGCAGAAGTTTGGCATTGACCGGTGCCCGCCATGTGCTGTGGGACTGGCAGATAGCTGACCACTTCCTTGACGTAGGCGAAGAATTGCCGAAGAGCTTGGGCTTTGATCCGAGAACTTGGGGGCGAAATGCCGAACAGCGCTTTGTCGAAGCGATGCACCCTATTGATGCCGCCGCATATTTGGCTGAGCTTGACGGTGACAGGCTGCAAGTCGGGCGGAATTTTGATTTAGACTTGCGCCTGCGCAATGCAGAAGGAAGCTACCGGTGGTTTGAGCTGCGCGCCCGCGTCGTGCCCGGGCCCAATCAAATGCCAGATCGTTGCATTGGCACTTTAACAGACGTGACCAAGCAAAAGGAAAATGAAGAGCGCCTTCTGTTAGATGCTGTCCACGATCCTGTTACAGGCTTGCCCAGCCGCGCTTTATTCATGGATCGCTTTGATCGTGAATTGGGTAAGCCGCTTGGATTGCAACTGCGCATGTTGCTTATTGATCTTGATCGATTCAAAACTTTGAATGATGCGCTGGGTCACGACCAAGGTGACAGGCTTTTGCAAGCGGCGGGTGCACGCATTCAAGATTGTTTGACCGACGATGAATCCGTGGCGCGCATTTCGGGCAGTCAATTTGCAGTATTGGCGATTGAAACTTTGGCCCAGCGCACGGCCCGCGATCTTGCAAAATCAATTGCTGAAGCCCTTTCTGAAACAATTGTGTTGGGACAGCAGGAAATTTCTTTAACCTGCAGCATCGGCATTTCAAATCAAAGCGAACGCGGGCTGATCTCGCAAGATATGCAAAAGCAGGCGGCCAGTGCTTTGCTTGAAGCAACCCGTTTGGGTGGCGGCAAGATTATTATGTTCAACAAAAAATTGAAGGATAATCGGGCTTCCGATTTAGCGTTTGAATCAGAATTACGCCGTGCCATTTCGAAAGATGAAATTGAAATCCATTTCCAGCCCATCTGCAGATTGGCGGACCTCAGTATCGCAGGTCTCGAAGCGCTAGCCCGGTGGCGGCATCCAACCAAAGGACTTTTGCCCCCGTTAGAATTCATTGCCTTGGCCGAGCAGGCTGGGATGATTGGCGAAATTGGACAAATCGTATTGGCCAGCGCAGCACGGCAATTGGGTGTTTGGCAACGCGTGTTGCGCCGCGACGACCATTTTTTTGTCTCGGTTAACATTTCCCCAACGCATTTTCTGGCAGCGGGATTTCTCGAGCAAGTTCAAGCTGTTATTGCGCGTGAAGGATTAAAGCCTAGTAGCTTAAAAATTGAAGTCACTGAATCAGTGATCATGCGCCATCCCGACCGCGCCTTGCGCTTATTCGAACGCCTGCGCAGTTTGGGCGTTGGTTTAGCGTGCGACGACTTTGGCACCGGTTTTTCAAATCTGTCCAGCATCCGGGATTTGCCATTTGACACGTTGAAAATAGACCGTTCATTTTTAACACCGGAAAGTTTTGACACTCGGGGCGGCATGATCATTACGACGATCACAGATCTCGCCCATGGCCTTGGCATGATGGTGGTGGCCGAAGGGATTGAAACCCAAATGCAAATTGATAGGCTGGCTCAGCTTGGCTGTGACCTCGGCCAAGGATATTTTATCGGTGAGCCCAAGCCTGCCAATGACATCACCGATATGTTGGCCGTGCTTCCGCGTTTTGTGGAAGAGCAAATGCCGTCGCGTTTTGCTATTCCAGTCGAACAGCCACTTTTGGAATTAGAAGTTTTGCCGTCAATTTTCGAATTGCCTAAAACATCTTCACCGTTGCTAAAGAAAAAACTTAAAGTGAAGAAACCAATTAAGCGTTCCAAAAAATAATTCTAAAGTCCTGCCAACTTTTTCATCATGTCAATCAATCGCGGCACATAGCGCTCGCCATAACCCATGGTTTCGGCCTGCACAAAAGTTTGATGAACCTGTTCGGCCATGAACGAAGCAACCGGCATATTTTCTGTCATATTGGTGTAATAGCGTAAGTCTTTTCGCGCGTTTCGAATAGCAAACTTAGCATGGCTATCATCGTCATGCAGGGGCACATTGATCAGCCGTCCAAACATCACTGATGCAGCGCCGCCCCCCATAATAACACTGCGCAATGCTTCCATATCAACACCTGCTTTTGTGGCAACTGTAATCGCCTCTGCCGCAATGGCAGCATGGCCTAGAGATAAGAAGTTGTTGATGAGCTTCACTTGGTGGCCAGAGCCCACGGGCCCGGTGTGCACAATGAGATCACTAAAACAATTTAGAACGGGCATAATCTGGTCAATTACAGATTTATCACCACCAACCATCAATCCGAGTTTGCCTGCTTCTGCTTCATTGGGCGTGCGGGTCATAGGTGTATCGACGAAATGCATTCCATGTTCAGCGGCTCTCAATGCAAGTCGCTTGGTCGAATCCGGTTCTGCGGTAGAACAATCCGCCACGATCAAACCCTTGTGCCCGTAGGCCAATAAACCTTGTTCACCTAAAACGATGGCTTCAACTTGCGGTGTGCCAGTGACCACGAGAATGACCATGTCAGAATTTTTTGCAATATCAGCAATCGAGGCACACTCCTTGGCTCCCTTGCTGATCAAACTCTCCACAGGAGCTCGGTTTTTATGGGCTAAAACATTCAGAGCAAAACCCTTGGCCAAAATGTTTTTGCCAATGCCATGGCCCATCAAGCCAACACCAATCAGTCCAACTGTTTTAATCGTCATATTGCAATCCTCTTTGCTGCATTTGCAAATGCTTCAGGTTCTAAAATAAAAATTCTGTCATCAGCCTTATGAGTAAACCCAAGCCGCTGGTAAAATCGAGCAGCCGCGTGATTTTCAATTTCAACTTCCATCTTCACGAATTGAGCACCTTTCTTCTGCGCTTCTTGCAATGTGCCGCGCAACAGCCGCTCACCAATTTTGCGACCACGCGCATGGGGCAACACATAAAGATCAGAAATATAAATCCCTGCACAACCTCGCCACGATGAATAAGTCATCGTCCATAAGCATACGCCTAAAATCAATCCAGCATCAACCGCAACGGTAACGTAAGCTAAATCTTTGGCATCACGCAAAGATTGCCCGGTAATTTTTGGAACGGTGCTGAGGCCCAAATCTTTCGGCAATTGCCGAATGAGAACTGCAACAGCATCCTCTTCGCCTTCGCGCATCAAACGAATTCCAATGCTCATGGCTGGTGGACTGTTTTGAAATCTGCAATCATGCAAAGCAATGTGCATGATCATAAGCGAGACTACAAGATGAGTTCCATTCCAGCCTCCATTCACGCAACAGGCACCATGCCCAAGATTGCTTATGGCCGCGGTTCCTATGTTTATGATACGTCCGGCAAGCAGTATATTGACGGTTCTGGCGGCCCAGCAGTTTATTGTATCGGCCACGGCAATGAGGAGGTGAACGCCGCAATCACAGCTCAACTTGGCAATATCGCCCATGGCTATCGTTATAACTTCACCTCGGACGCCTTAGAGGAATTGACTGAAATTATTAGTGCCCGGTGCGGAGGTACGCTCAACCACATGGTTTATGTAACAGGCGGGTCCGAGGCTGTCGAAAGCTGCTTAAAACTAGCACTGCAATATCATGCAGCCTGCGGAAACATCAGCCGCCGCAAATTTATTGCCCGTGAAAGAAGCTGGCACGGCAATACCCTTGGCGCACTTTCAGTATCAGGTTTCTTAGAGCGCAAAGCCGCATTTGAAGGCTCGCTACTTGATGTGATCCGCCTGTCGCCAACCAATGCTTACCGACCAATGGCAGGTGCAACTGCTGAAACAGTGGCTGAAGTTTCTGCGCAAGAATTAGAGACGGCAATTTTGAAAGCAGGCGCTCGCACAATTGCAGCCTATATTTTTGAACCTGTGGTGGGGGCGGCGGGCGGCTGCGTGCCTGCACCAGAAACTTATGCAAGGCGTGTGCGTGAAATATGTGATCGGCACGGCGTGCTGATGATCGCAGACGAAGTTATGTGTGGTGCAGGCCGCACAGGCACGTGGCGGGCTTTACAAAAAGATGGCGTTGAGCCTGACATCATGTCAATCGCAAAAGGCTTGGCAGCGGGTTATCTGCCATTGGGCGCTGCAATTTACACTGACAAAGTAAGCGATGCCTTTCAGCATATGCCCCAGACGGGCCACACATTTACAGGCCACACGGCCTGCTGTAAAGCTGGTGTCGCAGTTCAAAAAATCGTGGCGCGTGAAAAACTAGTAGAACGCGTGGCCGCCAATGAATTTAAATTTAAGGCCATGATCGCAGAAGCATTATCAGGGATTGAAGCGGTGGGAGACGTGCGGGGTCGTGGCTACTTCATGGCCATCGAACTGGTCGAAAATCTTCAAACCAAAAAGCCGTTTTCGGCCGAACACAAACTGTTTATGCACATCAGAAGTCAAGCGATGGAGAACGGTTTGATTTGTTATCCGGTGGGCGGCAATGTTGATGGCGTGAATGGTGACGTGGTAATTTTGGCCCCGCCATATAATGCTACAGAAGCAGAATTGACTGAGATTGTAGAAAAACTCGCCAAGAGCGTGAAACAAGTCATGGGAAGATTAGGCCTAGCCTAATTTAAGTTCCACAAAACGTCGCGTGCACTTCTTCGGCAGCAGTGGGCGCAAGCGCATAAGCTGTTGCATCATCTAAGCGTTCAAAAGGCTTTGAAACAATCTGTGCTAGGCGAATTGCTAAACTTAAATCGCCATCCCGAGCGGCGTCCAAAGCTTGCTCCACACGGTGATTGCGCGCGATAATTCTTGGATTGACACTGGCCATCAAAGCAAAGTCCGGAGCTTGCACAAGTACTTGCCACTTTAACAGCCATGCCTTGTGTGCGGGCGCGTCCTTGAAGAATGGAATAAGGTTTTGGTTCTCGGTCAAAGCGACAAAGAAATTTGTGAAATCAGCAGCACCATCTGCCATTGCCATCAAAGTTTCCGCAATAAATGCGCCATCGCCGTCTTGTGTTGTTGCACTTCCTAATTTCCGCATCATGCCTGCTTCAAATGCGGCCTCAAATTGCGGCATAAATTTTTTTAATTCGGATTCAGAAAGAGTGATTGCCGCAGCGCGGTCGGCATCAAACAAATTGAGCATTGCTTCAGCAAGCCTTGTTAAATTCCACAAGGCCATTGTCGGTTGTTTATCCCACGCGTAGCGACCACGCTCATCAATCGAACTGAAAACTTTCTGCGGATGAAAGGCATCCATGAAAGCGCAAGGACCATAATCAATCGTCTCACCACACACGCTCATATTGTCAGTGTTCATCACACCGTGAATAAAACCAACACACATCCACTGCGCAATCAAAGCTGCTTGCCGCGAAATTACTTGGCCTAGAAACCAAATGAACCGTTCTGGTCCGTTTGGCGCGCCTGGAAAATTGCGTGCCATTTCATAATCAGTCAAAGCCACCAGCGCAGCATCTTCACCACGCGCTGCCAAAAATTGAAAAGTTCCAACCCGCACATGACTTCGCGCCACACGAGTAAGCACGGCACCAGGTTCAACCTGTTCACGTGGAACGCCTTCTCCGGTGGCCACAACAGCAAGTGCGCGCGTTGTAGCAATGCCAAGCCCCGCCATCGCTTCGCTTACAATATATTCGCGCAGCATTGCTTTCAGCGTGGCCCGGCCATCGCCGCCACGCGAATAAGGCGTGCGCCCTGCACCTTTTAAATGAAGGTCGCGCCGCACACCGTCTGGATCTAATATCTCTCCCACGAGGAGTGCGCGGCCATCGCCCAATGACGGTACGAAATGTCCAAACTGATGACCAGCATAAGCCATGGCCAAAGGTGCCACACCGGGCAGGGGCGCATTGCCGGACAAAACTTGTAAAGCTTCGCCGCGTCGCAACCATTCAGCTGAAATGCCAATCGCTTTGGCCAAATCAAAATTGCGCAGCGCAAATGCCGGGTGCGCAACCTGGCTCAATAAAGCTGGCTTATGCAATATGTCAGGGAGCGAAGAATAAGTAATTTGCAGTTGCGGTTCCATAATCTCAACTTAACGGAAATCGGGCCAACTCGAAAGAACTGATCTGCATTGAACCTATTCAGTGCTTCTTGATTGCCAATTCTGTTCGGCTTTTGACATTCAGCTTTTTAAAGAGATTGCCCATATAATGTTTGATAGTCTTTTCCGAAAGGTTGAGCGCCAGCCCAATTTCCTTATTGGCCTTGCCCATTTGAACAAGTTTCAAAACGCCTTCTTCGCGTTCAGTCAACCTGTTGTGGATTTCAAGATGGGCGTCGAGTTTGTGCCGACTTATATCCGTCAGCATTTTTGCTCCGAGATTAGGCGAGAGATAGTGGCCATCAAAATGAACTGCGCGCAAGGCTTGAATCAACTCCGGTCCACTGATGCCCTTAAGAACATAACCTTGTGCCCCCAAATTCAACGCATTAAAGACGTCAGATTGATCATCTGAAACAGTCAACATTAAAACTTTGGAGTTTTTACCGAGCTTTACAATAGCCTGAAGTGCTGAGATGCCGCCACCGGGAATACTGATGTCCAACACCAAGATGTCCGGATTGTGCAGCCGAACGATTTCTACAGCGTCGTGAGATGTGCCACCCTTAGCAACAACTTCGAAGCCCGCCTCATCGGTGATGACGTGGGCAACACCTTCCCTCACCATCGGATGATCATCTACAATAGCAATTCTAATTCGATCGCTCATGTTCTCTGCCCTTAACTGTTCACGAACAGGCTCGCCGTCAGCACTGTTCCTTCGCCTTCGTCGCCTCTCACAGAAAGGTGTCCCCCTAAACTTTCCAATCGATTCCGTAATCCTATCAGCCCCAGTGACGGACGCTTAGGATCAGGCTTTGAGACAGTGATGCCGGGACCGCGATCACTGATACTGAGCGTAACAGTCGATCCGTTCCATTTTGTGCTCACATTTTGACCGATGCCATCCGCGTGTTTGAATGAATTGTTGAGCGCCTCTTGAACGACGCGGCACAGACACAGTTTTATCGGATGCGAAGGCTCCAAACGGGCGTCCGCCAAATTGAGAGTAACACTCGTTGATGTTGCACGTTCGTGCCGCGTGACAATAAGTTGAATTGCTTCATTCAGCGAAAGCGTTTGGATTTCAGGTAAGGCAAGTCCAACGGAAAGGTTGCGAATTTCTTTCATCGCCTCACCAAGCATCTCTTTGATTGCGGTTAGTTCAGCACTGCCACGCTTTTTGCCGAAGACTCTATCAATCCTCAACATTACGATTGTGAGAAGCTGCCCAATTCCATCATGTAAATCAGCGCCAATTCTCCGGAGATGAATTTCAAGATCCTGATTTGAAAGTTGAGACGCATTTTGAACGCGCGCCCTGAGTTGTTCGTTTTGTCCCAACAACTCAGTCAATTGTTGAACACGTTCGTCCAAAGAACGACTTTGCCTTTCAATCAGCCTGCTGCCCCCAGCCACAACCTGATATAAGCCAGCAATCAACCCGAGGCTGACCAAGCCGGTTACCAACCAACTTTCCAACTGTGCCCGGTAGATCGCATTTCTGACGATCGACGCATCTTGATAGAACTCACCAATTGCAAAGACTTTCCGGGTTTTCACGTCGCGCAATGGAATATAGATTTCGAATAAATTTCTGTTGCCAGCAGTTACGCCAGGCATTTCGTGGTCTGCGTGTGCTTCCTCGTCAAAATCGATCGCAGTACGCCCTGCTGCAGCTTCAACCAACTCAGGCGTGATCGGAAAAAATTTTCCGGCAAGCGATTTATCAGTACCGTAGAGAATTTTTCCTTCGAGACTCCAGATTTTTACTTCCTTGACGCTTAAGCTTATTGAATCATTTGAAAGTGCCGCAGCGATTTTTTCTTTGCTTTCGGTGGACAGCTCATCACCCACGCCAATCGTCTGAACTAACGGCGTAATGAAACTTGCCATGTAGAGCTCGGCGCGGTTAGAAATTTCAAGTTTGATGCCTTCTTCAATTTTTTGAGATACCCAGTATCCCAAAATTCCAAGTCCGATCAGAACCAACACCGAGCTGAGAAGAGCGAACTGCCGCGCGAGGCTGCGAGATGACCACCAGCTGAGGATTTCAATTACAGGATGAGCGGGTCGCTTTTCGAAAATGGTGGTCACAATTGTGCCTATAACAACGAACACCCCCGTGTTGATTAATCATTACGTCGAATACACTTAAACTTCAAGCGCTAGGCTTTTGGCGAATACCACTCAGCTCTCAGAATTCAAGTGTGAACACTTCGCAAAAATAAAATTAACGTCAATCAAAAATTTAACGGAAAATTAACACACTGTAATGGAATCGGATTTCGTGTTCAGACCATCGATGCACGTTCAAAAGTGAGACTCAATAATAGTGTTTAGTATCAATACTATAAATGACTTTATTCAGTGTCTACAACCCGATACGCAGACAAATTTGATGCAGTTAGCAATTTTTTTTGCCATTAAAAGTTGAGAATTAAATACAATTTTTCGTAAATTGAGTCTTAAGTCATTAAGATTTCAGACTTTGGTCCGTATGGCTACGCGACCATGAACGGTCTTAGATTTTTCTTTGATGGGGCGTCACGGGCAAACATAGGGCAATAAAACCATGTTGATAGATCGGACAGACCAATAGACTCCAACCTTCGCATCCTACCTCAACGAACTTGTAATTAGAACCAACTTCAGCCGAGCCTATCAAGGCACGCACGGAGCGAAGCGTTCGCAAGTTCACGACGGCCAACATTATTTTCAGTTTCAATCAATCGGCAGCACATCGTGTTGCTGAACAAGAACAATTTTACCTGACAGTGGAGAAACATCATGGCTATTTATATCAGAAGCGATCTCGATTTCATTTTGGCGCAGATTAAAATTGCAGAAGCAAATGCTGCCGGGCAACCACTGTATGGGCCTGGTGGATTGATCCCCACTTATACACTCAGTTGGGGACTTCGAACTGTTGATGGTTCGTTCAACAATCTGCTTCCCGGCCAAGAGCTTTGGGGTTCTTCCAATCAGCCATTTATTGAACTCAACCCACCTGTGTACCGCGATGCAACTGCCGTAGCACCTCCAGGATTTCCACCAGGTTCGCCAAATTACAATCCTTCAAATAATCCGGGCTCAGCTATTTATGATCCTTCACTTCGCACCATTTCCAATTTGATTGTTGACATGGGCCTAGGAAATCCATCGGCGGTTTGGAAAGCGTTGCAAGTCGGCGGTGTCGTACCGACCGATGGTGCTGCTGGTTTGGCAAATGTTCAGGCGGTGCTTGCCATCAATGATGTCTTTGAGCCTTTCCTCAGAGCGGCCTTCTTGGCAAAGGTTGCGCTGGCCGCAAATCCAACCGACCAAGTTCTCATTGATGCTTCGGCTTTGGCCAACGCAAATCTGGAAGGCGCACGCGACATACGCGACGCCCAGCTTCCAGCCTTCGGCATCACCATGGATGGCGACAACGTCCAGATTCTCAACGTGGCACCTGATGCGGGCTTGTCAGCTCCGTTCAATTCATGGTTCACACTTTTTGGACAGTTCTTCGATCACGGTCTGGATCTCGTCAATAAGGGCGGCAGCGGAACAGTGTTCGTGCCACTTCAACCTGACGATCCGCTCTATGTTGCGGGCTCCAATACCAATTTCATGGCATTAACCCGCGCAACAACGACTGCCGGTGCCGATGGCATTATGGGAACACCAGATGATGTTCGTCCGCTCAACACGACAACACCATTCGTCGACCAAAACCAAACTTATACCTCGCACCCATCACATCAAGTATTTTTGCGGCAATATGTGTTGGATGGCGCTGGCCATCCGCAAGCCACTGGCAACCTGATTGAAGGTGGTGGACCTCAGCCTGGTGGCATGGCCACGTGGGGCGAAGTTAAAGCTCAAGCACTCATGCTTGGCATCCGCTTGGTTGATCAAGATGTTGGCAAAGTGCCACTGCTGCGCACAGATGCTTATGGCAATTTCATTCCTGATCCTGTGAACGGAACTGCACAAGTTATTCTTGGCATCGGCGTGGATGGTATTCCAAATACGGCCGATGACATTGTTGTTTCTGGAACCATGTTAGCTCCAATTACATTGGCCACAGCAACCAATGGTGTGCTGACCGGTGCCATTCGCACCAACAGCGCATTCCTTGCAGATATTGCCCACACTGCTGTGCCAAATGGCCTTGAAGACGGCGATATTGAAATAGGCCTCTTCAATCCAGGCAACAACCCCGGCATCTACGATAACGAATTGCTGGATGCCCACTTTATCGCAGGTGATGGTCGTGCCAACGAAAATATCGGTCTGACCGCTGTTCACCACATCTTCCATTCTGAACATAATCGGCTTGCTGCACACACGAAAGATGTTGTTATTTCTGATGCACAAGCATTGCTTTTGGGCGGTGCCGCACAAGCCGATGCCATTGCATTCTTGAACGAATGGCTGTCAACGGATGTTACAGCTGTTCCTGTAAGTCAGGCTGATATCGACGCTCTTGTTTGGGATGGCAACCGCATATTCCAAGCTGCGAAGTTTGGTACAGAAATGCAATATCAGCATACTGTGTTTGAAGATTTCGCCCGCAAAATTCAGCCTAACATTGACTTCTTCGTAGTTCCTGATGGCTACCATGCAGACATCAATCCTTCGATCACAGCTGAATTTGCCCACGTCGTTTATCGCTTCGGCCACTCGATGCTGACTGAAACGGTTGATCGCCTTGACGCAAACTACGATGCCAACCCAATCGGTTTGATTGAGGCATTCCTTAATCCACTTGCCTTCGACGGTGGTGGCACATTGGTCGCTCATACGATTACGGATACCATTGCAGCAGGCGATATCATTCGCGGCATGACCAGACAGGTTGGCAACGAAATTGATGAATTCGTAACCGGCGCACTGCGCAACAATTTGCTGGGCTTGCCGCTTGATTTGGCTACCATCAACTTGGCCCGCGGACGAGATGCAGGCGTGCCTTCATTGAACGAAACACGGCGTGAATTCTACGAAGTGAGCAACCATGCTGCTGAACTTAAACCTTATGACAGCTGGATTGAATTTGCGGCCAACCTCAAGAATGAAGCATCAGTCATCAACTTTGTTGCTGCTTATGGAACGCACAGTTCGATTACTGGCCAAAGCACTATTGAAGGCAAACGCGATGCCGCTATGACACTTATTTTCAACCAGTCATTCGGTGGACTGGCAATTCCGACAGATCGTGATGACTTCCTCAACGGTACGGGTGCTTGGGCCAGTAATGCCGACGGTTCGACGATCACGGGCCTTGATGTCATTGATTTGTGGATTGGCGGTTTGGCAGAAAAAATCCTGCCATTTGGCGGCATGTTGGGTTCAACATTCAACTTTGTCTTCGAAGTGCAAATGGAGAAATTGCAGGATGGCGATCGCTTCTACTACCTGCAACGTCTCGACGGCCTGCATTTCTTGGCCGAAATGGAGAACAACACATTTGCAAAAATTATCAGCCTCAATGCTGACGCGGGTCATTTGCCATCCGATGTGTTCTCAACACCCGGTCTGAATCTTGAAGTAGACCGAACCAAACAGTTTAACTTTGGATTGGGTGAAACTGCAGGCGCAGATGGCATCTTGCTTGATGACGTCAATACGGTTGCAGATGAAGCTGCAGATAATCTTGGCAACGATCCAACAGGGGGCAGCATCTTGAGCCCACTTGTCATCCGCAACAATCCCGGAACCATTGGCCCTGATTCAAATTACATGAAATATACGGGTACTCAGCACGTTTTGCTTGGCGGCACCAATGGCAACGACGTCGTTATCTCCAGTGAAGGTGATGATACGCTTTATGGTGATGCTGGCAATGACAGGCTTGAAGGCGGAGCTGGCAATGACTCTTATTTCGGTGGCGATGGCGATGATATCATCGTTGATCTTGGCGGCGATGATATTATCCGCTCCGGCTTTGGTAATGATGCAATCAATGCCGGCGTCGGTGTAGATTTGATCGTTGCCGATGAAGGCAATGACTTTGTTGTACTCGGACCAGATTTGCTCGATGAAGTATTCGGTGGTCTCGGTAACGATTATATCCTTGGCAGCAAAACGACCGAGCAATCCATGGGTGGCGAAGGCGACGACTGGATTGAAGTAGGTGCGTGGACCGGTGCCGTCGGCGACAACTTCGATGACCAGTTCAACCGCGACTCCATCAAGGGGCACGATGTGTTCCATGGTGACGGTGGCTTTGACGAGTTCATTGGCGAAGGCGGCGACGACATTTGGGTTGGCAGTCTTGGTCGTGGCAAGTTTGACGGTATGTCTGGTTTCGACTGGACCACCTATTCAGACTTCAAATTTGGTGTTGATGCAGATTTGTTACGCGTAGCATTTGACCAACAACCTGTGCCGCCACCAAACGCAGCACTCGACTCCTTCACATTTGTGGAAGGCGTTTCGGGCTCAGCATATAATGACAAAATCTTTGGCGATGATGGAACCGCTGCTGATTTCGCGACGCGTGGTTTCCGCGGCAGCACACTTGATGCTGAGGGTATTGCTCTCGTCTCAGGGATGCAGGACATCTTGGGTGCAGGTGTAACATCCTTCAGCTCCGGCAACATCCTCTTAGGCGGTGCTGGCAGTGATGAAATCACAGGTCGTGCAGGCGATGACATCATCGACGGCGACAAGTGGCTGAATGTGCGCGTCGGCGTGTTCCAGAATGTAGGAATCGACGGTGGCACGGGTGCTCAAATTGACAGTGCCAACAGCTTGAAAGAGCTCGTCACTGAAATTTTCAACGGCACTTACAATCCTGGCCAGCTGCGCATTGTCCGTGAAATTATCACGGAATCCGGCGTCAACGATATCGACGTCGCCGTCTACTCAGATCTGCGCGCCAACTATGACATTACCTATAATTTAAATGGTACTGTCACAGTGAACCATGCCCGCGGTACGGCAATCGATGGTATAGATACGCTCCGCAACATGGAACGCATTCGCTTCTCCGATATTGAAATTGTGGTGAACATCCCTGCGACAGGTGCCGCCATTATCAATGACTTGACACCAACCGAAGGACAACTGCTTACAATTAATACGGCCTCAATTGCAGATGCCAATGGTTTAGGCCCATTCACTTATCAATGGGAATCATCACCAGATGGCATAACTTGGACAGCTATTGCTGGTGCCACGGCAGCAACCTTCACACCTCAAGACTTGGCAGGAATTCTGCCAGGAGCCCAAGCTGGCCTTCAGCTGCGGGTTGCGGTGTCCTTCACTGATGGAGGCGGGAACCCAGAAACGGTTGTTTCCGTGCCTACTGGCGTTACTGGTCTCGACTGGGACGGCCCCAACGTTGCGACAACATTTACCGGCAATGCTGGTGATGATATCGCCGATGGTGGCACAGCAGGTGATACGCTGAACGGCAATCTCGGCGCCGATCTGCTGCGCGGCAACGGCGGCAACGATCTCATTACCGGCGGTGCTGGGAATGACGTTGTTGACGGCGGAGCTGGCGGTGGAGACGTTGCCATCTACGCAGGCGGCGCAACCAACTTCAGCTTCACAACTGGTACTACAGTTGGAACTTTGACAGTGGCTGATGGAACGCTTGCGAATGCAGAGGGCAGCGACACTGTGATTGGTGTTGAAACTCTTCGCTTCAACGGTCAAAACTATGCCGTAACAAACGGCACAAATGGCGGCAATTCCATCCTACCAAACTTAGGCAATCTGTTCGGACTAGGCCAACAAGCCATTTTTGGTTACGATGGCAGCGACAGTCTGAATGGTGGACTTGGAGACGATATCATTGATGGTGGCCTTGGCACCGATACGATCACACAAACTGGTTTCGGCGGCGGACGCGATATCGTCAACGGTGGTGGTGGCAACGATACCTACATCCTACAAGGTGTAGCTGGTGCCGAAATATTTAACATCTATACATTGGCTGCTTACAATGCCCTATCAGTAGCAGATGTTCTAAACTCCAACACAGAAATTGTGGTGACCCGCAATGGTGTAATCATTGCTGAACTTGACAACATCGAGGAAATTACTGTCAACGCGCTGAATGTTTCGGCAAATGACGGCAATGGTATTCCTAATGGTGGCGTAACTGGCGGTGATACCGTTAACATCTTTGGCAACTTCAGTGCACCAAATACCAGTCTGAACTTCAGCACGATCACGGTGAACGGTGGTGAGCTTGGCGATACAGTTGATATCACCGGTCTCCAATCTGCCCATCGTATTGTGTTCAACACCGGTGCTGGCATCGATGGTGTCATAGGTGGTGTTCGTCTGCAGGATATCATCAACATGGGTGTAACCGTCGATATTGACGGCAAGGTAATCCATGGTTCAGCAGGCAGTAACAATCTCGACGGCAGCGTTGGAGGTTACAACATCTACGGTGACGGCGGTAACGATACCGTTGACTACCGTAACTCCGGTTCACGTGTGCAAGTCGAACTGCAAGGGGGCGGTACTGCTCAAGGTGTTGGTTACAGCTGGAATGGTGTTATTCAAACTAACCTAATCG
>JANOXS010000055.1:0-30489 GCA_031418535.1 Hyphomicrobiales bacterium
AAATAAACTGGAATACCGGCAAGTGCTGTCGCAAGTAAAACTTTGTGGCCGATTTCGCGCTGCGCATAATCACGCAGCACGAAAACAAACCCCACAATCACATTTGCAAGATAGAGCGTTCCCATCCAAGAATTGGTTGTCCACTGGGTTACACCTTCAATCAGGCGTTCAGGAACAAACAATAAATTGACGAGCACAATGAAGGCCACATAAGCCCCCACCGACAGCGCTATGCGTGCAATTTTAGACATTATCCTACGATCTCTTTCGCAGTGAAATTCATCTTGATTTCTTTCTTCGCATTTTCAGCTGAGTCAGATCCGTGAACTGAATTTTCATCAATAGATTTTGCAAAAGTAGCGCGAATTGTGCCTGCTGCGGCTTCCTTTGGGTTTGTTGCACCCATGATGTCGCGATATTTTTTGACGGCATTGTTGCCTTCAAGAACTTGCAAAATCACTGGACCAGAAGCCATGAACTTTACGAGGTCTTTGAAGAATGGGCGGGCGGCATGGACAGCATAGAATTTCTTGGCATCTGCCAATTTCCACTTTACACGCTTTTGAGCAATGATGCGAAGGCCCGCAGCTTCGATCATGGCGTTGATACCGCCCGTGTTGTTAGCTTTGGTTGCATCTGGTTTAATAATAGAAAATGTACGTTCGATAGCCATTATGGTCCTCATTAAAATATAATGGACCGCCCTATAGCGGCGGTCCATCAATTCGGCAAGGGCTGGCGTTATTTAGATGCGAGCAAAGGTGTAATCCGGCTGATTGAGACGCGGCGGTTTTCAGCCTCGGCTTCAGCTGTCGGAATTTTCAAAAAGCGCTCACCAAGTCCTACCGTGCGCAAATTGCGCGCAGGAATAACGTAGTAAGACACAAGTGCGGCCTTGATTGCTTCGGCGCGCAATTTTGAAAGTTTAGCATTATAAATATTGCTGCCGGGTGCATCTGTGTGGCCTTCAATCAAGAACACTTCCTTTGGATATTTCTTCACAATGCGTTCAATGATCGCCGCAATGCCGTCCAAGCTGCCCAATTGCTCCTCGCGAACGAAAGCTTGGTTTGTGCCAAAGCGGATTGTGTCAATTTCAATGCGCGATACAGATTCACGAAGGCGCGGCTGCACGGCAATTTCATCGACATTATAGCGCTGCTTTATGCTTTTACGTGGCGGAGCAATCAGCACTTCTTCAAGTTCCTGCTCGTCCACTTCTGCAGCAAACACATAGCGGGGCGGCGGTGGGCGGCTTGGGGAGAAATCAAAGTTGATTGTAATATCGAAGTTATCGCTGCTGGCATTTAAAGCCAACTGTTCGGCACGGCGGCGGCGTTCAGCGGCCATGCGACGACGCAGAATTTCCCGGTCACGCACCATCGACTGACGCCAATAATCGCGATTTGCTTGATCATACTCATCATCGAACTGCGCCTCTTCATAAACGCGCAAGCGGCGTTGCAATTCTGCAACTTGCAATTCTTCGGCAGGTCGGGGGTCGCGAAGCACAATGGGTGCAGGTGTGATGTTGGTTATAACAACGGTATTATTGACAGTTGTGTTGTTGGTCACCGTTGAGTTGTTAACTTGTACCGGAGGCAATGGCGGTGGCGGTGGCGGCGCTGGCGGCAAGGCCACGGCTGTTGCAATGGATTCAAGTGGTGGCAGTGGTTGCGGTGCAGGTGCTTCGGCTGCTACTTTTGCAGCAGTTGCAGCTTCTTTTGCAGCAAGGCGTTGACGCAAGAATTCGCGTTCTTCAGTCAATCTTTTTCGAACCGCGTGTTCTGTTTCGCTCGACAAAGTGTTGCCGGCCATCACATCGCGGATACCGTCAAGGCGGTTACGTAAATCCTCGTCTGACATGTTTTCCAAAGGAGTCGTGTCGTTCAAGTAAGCTTGAGCAAGCTTTTCTGCAGCAGGATCACCCGCATTATTATCGAGGGCTTGCACATCGGCTTTTGCTGGTGCTGGCGGTGCTGTCTCGACGGCGGCGGGTGTGGCAGCGTCTGCAGGCGGGGCTTCGAGCACAATAGCTGGCTGTTCTTTGGGAGGATCAATGGCTGGCACAGCATCTGGTTGCTGTTCAGTTTGCTTTTCCGGCGCAACTTCAGCTGGCTTTTGTTGGGCCTGAGTTTGGCGTTTCACAAACTCATCATGGGCGGCAGCAGCTATAGCGGTTAATTGATCGCGGGTTTCTTGTGGAAGCTTATCACTTTTTGCAAAGCGCCTTGCGGCCTTTGCGCGGACATTCAATTCCTCGTCAGTCAAGTCGGCAGCGGCACGGGTATCGCCTAAGAAACTAGAGACTTCTTCTGGGATCGAAGGAGCAATTACAGCTTCAGGCTCAGGCTGCTTTTCTTCTACTACTGGCGCTGGTGCAGGTTCAGGTTGCTTTTCTTCGACCACGGGGGCTGGCGCTGGTTCAGGTTGCTTTTCTTCAACCACCGGGGCTGGAGCTGGTTCAGGCTGCTTTTCTTCTACCACGGGGGCTGGAGCTGGTTCAGGTTGCTTTTCTTCAACTACGGGAGCTGGTGCGGGTTCAGCAGGTTTTGCAGCTTGCTCACGATTGTTAATTTCGTTCTTTGCGGCTTCGGCCAGAGCATCGAGCTGAATGCGCATGTCGTCACTTAAGCTATCATCCTGCGAAAACTGCTTTGCCAGATTGGCCCGCGATTTTAATTCTTGGTCAGACAGTTCAGACGACGGCCGCGTGTCTGCAAGCAACGCCAAAACTTCATCAGGCACCACTGCTGCAGCTTGAGCCACCAGCATAATTGTGGATTGATCTGGTGAGGTGGTCTGATTTTGCGCCACCACTGGGACCACAAAAAGGGCCAAGGCCAAAAGACTTGCTGCACCCGACAATAATTTCATTCTAAATTCTCCGACTCATGTGTTGCGATAGGATATCGCTGATCTGTGATTTGTAACAACAGTTTGGCAGAACTGTGGGCCACGTGCTTTGTTTTGGCCACAAGCCTGAACGCCACATGAACGGCGGGAGTGCGAAAAGGTTCCGCTTACAATCGGCCAGCTTCAATTATTCGTTTTAGAAAGCCGCGGGTTCGCTCTTCTTTTGGATCACCAAAAATTTGTTGCGGTGAACCTTCTTCATGGACAGCGCCCTCATAGAGAAAGCAGACTTTCGAAGAAACTTCCTTTGCAAAGCCCATTTCATGGGTCGCGAGCAACATGGTCATGCCCTGCTCTGCTAAATCGCGCACAATGTTCAGCACCTCTGACACCAGCTCAGGATCGAGGGCGGATGTGATTTCGTCCAACAACATGAGTTTGGGTTCCATCGCAAGAGCCCGCACAATTGCAACACGTTGTTGTTGGCCGCCAGATAGGCGATCAGGATAATCGGTGGCCTTTGCTTCAAGGCCAATTCGCTTCAGCAACACCATTGCTTTGGCTTCGGCTTCGGCTTTATCAATTTGTAAAACTTTGGTGGGGGCCAGCGTTACATTTTCTAAAACTGACATGTGCGGGAATAAATTAAAGCTCTGAAAGACAATGCCAACCTGTTGACGCAATTGGTTAAGGTCGACGCCTGGACCAGACACCCGGTCGCCGTTTAATTTAATTTCGCCGCCTTGAATTTGTTCGAGTCCGTTAATGCAACGCAGCAGTGTTGATTTTCCACACCCCGAAGGCCCGATCAGGCAAACAACCTGATGCTCATTGACGTTGAGATTTAACCCTTGGAGCACTTGGGTTGTGCCGAATTTTTTTTCGACATCATGCATTTCAAGGAAGGCCATTTATGCTCCTGCCCGCAAACGCGCGTTATCACGTTCGACAATTTTATCAACAAGCCGAGCTTGCGGAATTGTTATGACCACAAATAAAATGGCAACAATGGTCACTGCTGATAAATTAAACGAACTGGCGAAAATCATGCGGGATTGATTAAACGCATCTAATACACCAACGACTTGCACAAGAGCCGTGTCTTTCTGCAGGCCAATAAAATCGTTGAGCAATGGCGCAATGATGCGGCGCAGTGCTTGTGGCACCACGACATAGCGCATGGTTTGTAAATACGACAAGCCAAGGGACCGTGCTGCCATGACCTGACTCTGATGAATGCTTTCGATGCCGCTGCGATACACTTCGGCAACATAGGCACCATACGTCAGGGTGATTGCCAAAATGCACCACCAAATGTCGGGAACCCGAATTGCCATTTTATAATCCAATGGCGAAAGTTTTGAGAGATCGGTGAACAGGCCAAGTACACTTGATACAATGATGTCCGACAGGCCCGATGTGGGAATGCCAAAACCTATCAGATACAGCGTGACGATTGCTGGCAATCCGCGAAATATATCACAGTATAGCGTGGCCAGAAATCGGACAGGTTTCCCGGCCGGGCCCGGTGCCAATCGCGCAAGGGCTACGATTAATCCCCAGACCAAAACCAAAATTTCAGCCACCAAAAACATAAATAGGTTTACAAGAAAAAACTGCCTTGTAACCAGCCACCATTTGGCCTGCATAAGGGGCAACAGAAAAAATGTTTGGCCAACCGCCGCGTTGTTCATCAGAACAAAACACACGAAGGCAAGACCCATGAGCGCCAATGCACCCCAGCCAAACGTTAAGAAAGCTAGATCCCGAGATGATGCAGTATCAATCCGGGCTTGCACGATGTCGCCATTTGCGAGGGCAAGCCTGCCTGCCTTGGCTAAACGCAAAGACTTTAGCGCCGGATAAAGCAACGTCGTCACGCCGACGATGACGAACACAAAGACTAAATTCCACGCGATGTGGTCCGCACCTAAAAACTTAAGGGCTCGGTTGGTCAGGCTCGCTGTGTAAAAGGCATAAACTCCACAGATAAATGCAAACACCACTGCTCCGACAGAAATCGTGTCGGCGCGTTGATGAAGATACGGCGCAACATTTCTCGTTGCGCCGCTGGATTTATCGTTTTCAGGCACGTTTTATTTTTACTTATTTGAAATAAGGAATGGACGCAGGATCTTTACCCCAAGCAGCGGCCAGATATTTTGCACCTAGTTTTTGCACCGTGCCATCAGCAATCATGGATTGGAAAATCTTATCAATTGTTGCGGTGTTGGCGCTGCCTTTAGGATAAATCGCACCGTAAGTTTCGCCAGTTTGATATTGCCCTACAACTTTCGATGCACCCTTTGTCGCCAGCTCTTCAGCCAGCACAATTGAGGTGTCGGTGATGGCCGCATCAATTTGACCCGCACGCAAGGCTGCAAACATGTCGCCTTGCTCTGGGTAAGATTGCAGATTTATTAGTCCTAATTTGTCTGCCGCAAATGTGGCACCCGTGGTTCCAACTTGAACACCGACTTTTGCTGTTTTGATCGAAGCTTCAGTCACAGGCGCATCTGCTTTGGTCAAGACGGCGATGTCTGAATTGAAATAAGGCACCGAAAATTCATGTACGGCTCTGCGTTCGTCAGTGATGGAAATTTCTGACATGGCCAAGTCAAAGCCTGTGGTTTGACCTGCGATCATCGCATCCCAGCCTGCGTTTACCACTTCGAGCTTATCGAACCCAGCACGCCATGCAATTTCAGCGGCGATGCAATATTCCATCCCATCTTTTATGGTTTCTGGCGTGTCGCCATTCCACCAAATAGGAGCAGGTAACGAAACTTCGACCGTCAACTGGCCAGGCTTTGCCGGTGTCGCAATGGCAAATTCGCCTTTTTTGCCAGTAACTTCACAGTTTCCTATCATGTCCTTAGCATAGCTTGCGCTTGCCATTGCCAAGAACGCGGCCCCCACCATTACTGCACGTTTTGTAAATGTCATGATTATTTTACTCTCCCAGTTTGTTTGTAAACCTGATCATACACTCAAATGGGTGGGGTTCGGCAAGGGGCATTCTTACCTTGTGAGAAAGGCACTGAGGCGATATGGAACAGCATCATGTTTAAGGTTGCAGCACTTTATAAATTTTCCAAATTATCCCAAATTGAAACTTTGCAAGGGGCACTTTTGACGTGTCTAAATGGCAAGGACATCAAAGGATCAATTTTGTTGGCGGCTGAGGGTATCAATGGCACAATTGCGGGCGAACCTGAAAAGCTTGACGCGGCTTTAGTGGAGCTTGCAGAGATTACTGGCATTACGGGAATTGAGCCAAAATACTCCCACAGTAATGCCATGCCATTTCGGCGCATGAAGGTGCGACTGAAAAAAGAAATCGTAACCATCGGCAATGTGAAGGCTGATCCCACAGACAAAGTTGGCACGTATGTTGAACCTGAAGATTGGAATGCGTTGGTCAACGATCCTGATGTGATTTTACTTGATACGCGCAATGGCTATGAAGTGGGTGTCGGAACTTTTAAAGGCGCGATTGATCCGCATACGGAGAGTTTTGGTGAGTTCCCCGCTTACGTTCGCGAACACCTGCACAATCAGAAACATAAAAAAGTGGCCATGTTTTGTACCGGCGGCATCCGCTGTGAGAAGGCTTCAAGTTTTATGTTGAATGAAGGTTTTGAAAATGTTTTTCATCTCAAAGGCGGCATCCTGAAATATCTCGAGGTTGTGCCACAAGCTGAGAGCACCTGGAATGGTGCATGTTTCGTGTTTGATGAGCGCGTGGCCGTTGAGCATGGATTGAAAGTTTCGGACTACTCGCTTTGCCATGGCTGCATGAACCCAGTTTCAGCGGAAGATCGCATGAGCGACAAATACGAAAAAGGAGCGCGCTGCCCTGCTTGCTATGACAAGTTAACGGAACAACAGCTCGCTTCAAACCGCCAACGCCAATGGCAAATGGATTTAGCTGCTAAAAAAGGCGGCAAGCATTTAGGGCCGAGCTGACGATCCATCAGTTTAAAGTCAACTTCTTCTATTATTGGCTGGCAATTTTTCCGACAAGAAGTGCATCAAGCGCAGCCTTCGTTTCTGCGTCAACTGGTGTTTTATTTGCTGCTAAATTCAAGGCGGCTGTTGCGGTGGCCATTGCTGTGTCGGCATCAAGTTGAGCTGTTGCAACCAACTCAGCAGCAGTATCAGCTGCTGCTTGCGAAATGAGTGCGGCAGCAGTTGCAACGTCCAGTGCCGCTTGGGCATCAATCACGGCCTGTGTGAGAGTTGGATCGACAAGAACAGCAGCATTTGCCGCGTCTAACGCTAATTGTGCTGTCGTGACTGCTGCTTGAGCTGTCACATTGGCAGCAGAACTTGTAATCGCTGCAGCTTGCGCCGTTTCCAAATTGGCCGCAGCTGTTTTGCTGGCCGCATTCGCTAGATAATAAGTTCTTATTTTCCCTACGCGAGAATTTGCGGAAGCATGGGCAAATGCCATTGGCGATGCATGCGCTGCGTTCAATGCCCCCAGTCTGCTTGGTAACTTAGCTATTTTGATTTTTGGAGTTTCGATTGTTTTGGATAATGAAACCGATTTGATCGTTACGCTGTCTTTTTTCAATTTTGGAACCGCAGTTTTAGATTTAACTGCTTTCGAGGCGGCTACTGGTTTTTGCTGATTGACGCTGACTGAAGTGCTGACACTGCGTGTGCTGACATTAGCATTGCCGTTACCACCGCCGTTACCGTTACCGTTACCACTGTTACCATTGCCATTTCCACCATTACCATTGCCATTTCCGGCAAATGCTGCGAGATCACGGGAACCCGTTAGATGCGCGGAAAATGTTGTGGCCGTAAAAGCGATCGTGGCTAAAGTCACGACTCGTTGAAACTTTACGAGCGAAAATGTCATGCGGAGGCTCCTGAACTTTAATGTTAATACCGAATCATACCGTGTCTTTGCTGACAGGGCGCTGATATATAAATTAACACTAAAGTAACTTTCGCAAGGACCCGTTAATATAGTCACTAAAGTTTAACTGATCTGAGAAATTCCAGTTTAATTTAACCCGTCCACCCTAGCCCTGCTGCAATGCAGTTCATGGTCATCAGCAAACTGCGGTTCATGGCTTCGGTGGGTTTGTCGCCACGGGTTTGTTTCAGGAGCTGCACTTGCCATTCGTTTGCTTGGTCCACCATGGGGCGGACGCGGTCGAACCTGCGACTGAAGCCATGGAAACGTTCGCACAAAACTTTATCGCCAGAAAGTTCAAGGATCACTTTCGAGGTGCGTTTGTGTTCATGCTTGATCAAAGCATATAGTCGCTCTGCATCATTGCGGTTGGGCACAAGACCTGCATATTTTTCTGCGACTGTCATATCGGCTAGGAAGAGCGATTTTTCCACTTCGTCGATGGCCAAGCGGAAACCCGGCGATTTCAAAAACATTTCCCTGAGCAGCCGCAATCCAGCACCGCCGCGCGCCGACACAAAATCATCCAGCGCATAACCAAGGCCATACCAACCAGTGAGCAAATGGCGATTTTGGCTCCACGCAAACACCCACGGAATTGCGCGAAGATCCGACAGACCTTTGGCACCAAAGCGGCGAGCGGGTCTCGAACCAATTTTTAACAATGCCAATTCTTCGACGGGACTTGCGGTTTGAAAATAAGTGATCAAGGCCGGATCATTGGCTAATTTCTGATAGGCTTTGAAGGAAAGCTGCGCAATTTCTTCCACAGCATTTTGATGTTCTGGATTTAAACGCTGTTCTGGTTCTGCGCTGGATTTCAAAGTGTGCAGCAACACCGCCGACGTCAGTGTTTCCAAATTGATCAAGGCTGTGCCGCGATTGGCAAATTTGGACGACACAACTTCGCCCTGCTCGGTTACACGCATCCGGCCGCCCACCGTGCCTGCAGGCTGAGCGGCAATTGCCCTTCCTGCGGGTGCGCCCCCACGGCTCACCGAACCGCCGCGGCCATGGAAAAAGCTGATGGCTACATCGGCTTTTCGCCCCGCGCGGATAAGGCGGCGCTGGGCTTCAAACAATTCAAAGCTGGCGCAGAAAAAGCCGCCGTCTTTGTTTGAGTCAGAATAGCCCAACATAACCTCTTGCACGCCACCATTGGCATTCACCGATTGACGCACCACAGAATTGGCCAACAGCTTTTCCATAATCGCTGGGCCTTCGCGCAAATCCTCGATAGTTTCGAACAATGGCACCACACGAATGCGGCAGGTTTCATGGCTAGAAGGATCGCTGAACAAGCCGCAATATTTTGCCAGAAGATAAAGGCCAAGTATATCATCAGCATTTTGGGTCATCGACAAAATAAAGGTGCCGATGGCTTTTGGATCTGGGCCATCCAGCGTTTCGAGAATGAGATGGAGGAGACCCAAAAGTTCCTGCGCTTCGTCAGAAATATCACGGAAAGTTGGAACAAAGCCCATGGGCTTTTCCAGTTCGTCAGCAATCCATTTGCTCCACGCAGCAGAATGAATTTCTGGTGCAGGCGTTTTGGAAACCGGATTCATTTTGCCCCACACTTCTGTGAGTACGCGGTTGATTACTGTGGTGTTCTGGCGAATATCCAAACAGGCGGTGCGAAAGCCAAATACTTCTGCTTCCCAGCGCACGGGCCGCACCAGCGACGTAGCAAGGCCCGCCGCATTGATTTCAGCAAGGGTTGATTCTGCAAAGTGCAGAGCTGCAATTAGCTCATCAACATTGGCGAATGCTGTGGCGTGGCCGGTCTGTTCAATTTCGGCCAAGCGCAATCTCAATGCGCTAAAATATTGGCGAAACAATTCTTCTGGATTGCGCTGGGTGATTTCCAAACTTGCACCACATAATTCCAACTGTCGCGCCAATTCGACCGTGAATGTTTCCGGCACTGGCATTTCAGATGAGCTCACTGAAATGTGGCCAATCAATTCCTTCAAGCGTAAATCAAGCCTGCGGACTGAGGCCAAGCAATTTTCACGCAGAGCTTTGCGTGTTGTCTCAACAGTCACAAACGGATTGCCGTCGCGGTCGCCACCAATCCAAGATGAAAATTTAAGGGAAGGTTTTATGCGGGCTGTAAGTTCTGGATAATGGCGGATCAATGCTGATTGCATCAGATCACAGACAGCTGTGGTGCGATCAAATAGAGCATCCCGGAAAAAGTGCAGGCCCCAAGCCACTTCGCTTTCGACAGTCGGCTTTTCAATACGAATTTCACCGGTCATCCACAGCAAATCAATTTCATTGCGCAGTTGAAACAATAGCGTGTCGCGTTCACGCGGGGTCCAACGTGGATTATCAAGCTCGAACAATTTCAAATAAATCCGGCGATGGATTTCTAAAACGGTCACACGCTTGGCTTCAGTTGGATGGGCGGTGAGGGTTGGGCCAACATCAATGATACTTAAAACATGCTCGACTGTTTCAGCTGAAACGCCAGCTTTCGCAGCCTCGGCCAGCGCTTGTGACAGTGAGCCTCCCACTTCGTCAGGGCCCGCTTGCTTTTCTAAGGCCCGCCGATTTCGGATGGTGGCGTTTTCTTCAGCAATGTTCATTAGCTGCAGCCAGATACCGATCGTTTGCAGTGCATGTTCGACCAAATGCGTTGGGATTGAAGAGATTGCCTCTGGCTTATCGAGGAGCGGCAACAAATCTGGCTCGCGTTTGCCAATCACCTGGCGAAGCTGCTGGCGCAACATTGCTGTTACTTCTTCAATATAGCTAATGTCTTCGATGCTGACGGGCAGTTGCTGGTTCATATGTTGATTTGTGCAATGCAACATAGAAAGAGTCAATCGTAAAGTCAGTTTGCGGTTTGGTAATCTTATCGCTAAGCAGCGCCCATGTTGAACATTGCAAATATGACTTATCGGATCGGCGGGCGGGTATTGTTGGAGGAAGCTTCGGCTTCATTGCCGACGGGCCATAAGGTTGGCCTTGTGGGTCGCAACGGCACTGGAAAATCCACGCTGCTCAAATTGATTTTGAACGAGCTTGTGCCAGAATCAGGTGAAGCTTCCATTCCGCGCAATGCCCGCATCGGCACGGTTGCGCAGGAAGCGCCGGGCGGCAAAGAAACGTTGCTCGAAGTTGTTATGGCGGGCGACATTGAACGGACTGAACTTTTAGCCGAGGCAGAAACTGCCAAAGACCCCAACCGCATTTCTGAAATTCAAATGCGGCTCGCCGACATTGACGCCTATTCTGCTGAATCTCGCGCAGCTGTGATTCTTGCAGGACTTGGTTTTACTGAAGCGATTATGAATGGTCCCTGCTCGGCTCTTTCTGGTGGTTGGCGGATGCGTGTAGCCTTGGCTGCTGCCCTGTTTGGTGCTCCAGATGTTCTGCTGCTTGACGAGCCCACAAACTATCTCGATCTTGAAGGCACCATTTGGCTGCAATCCTATATACGCGATTACCCGCATACTATTTTGCTGGTCAGCCATGACCGCGATTTGCTCAATGTGTCGGTCGATGCGATTTTGCATCTCGATCAATTCAAGCTCACTTTGTATCAAGGCAACTACGATAATTTCGAACGCCAGCGCCGCGAGAAGCAAGCGCTCAATTCGAAAATGAAAAGAAAACAAGACGATCAACGCGCCCACATGCAGGCGTTTGTAGATCGCTTCAAAGCCAAAGCGTCGAAAGCCCGCCAAGCGCAAAGCCGCATGAAGGCGCTGGCAAAATTAGAGCCGATTGCAGAGCTTATCGACAATGCCGTGGCCCCGTTTATTTTTCCAAATCCGGAAAAGCAAATTGCACCCCCATTGGTGGCCTGGGACAAAGTTTCAGTGGGCTATGGCGATAAAACCGTTTTGAAAAATATCACGCTGCGCATGGACCCCGATGACCGCATTGCGCTGCTCGGTTCCAACGGCAACGGCAAATCAACATTTGCAAAACTGCTGTGTGGAAATTTGAAACCGATGCTCGGTTCAATGAGCCATCCGTCTCGATTATCTATTGGCTATTTCGCTCAGCATCAACTCGATGAACTTTCAGAAGATCGCACACCTTTTGAATATATTTCAGAATTAATGCCCGATGCTCCAGTTGCAAGACGCCGGGCAAAACTGGGTGCGGTTGGTTTTGGCGCGCACTTGGCGGATTCGAAGTGTTCAATTTTATCCGGTGGTGAAAAAGCTCGCCTTCTGTTCTTTTTAGCCACCTATCACGCACCTCATGTATTGGTCATGGACGAACCAACCAACCATTTGGACATCGACAGTAGAGAAGCTCTGATCTTGGCGATCAATGATTATGAGGGCGCTGTGGTTCTCATCTCACATGATCGGCACATCATTGAAACTTGCGTTGATCGCTTGTGGATTGTGAACAACGGCACCGTTCAGCCGTATGATGGCGACATGGATGAATACACTGATTTGGTTTTGGGGCGGAACAAGCCGCGCAAAGCTGCAAAGGTGGAAGCTGTTGCTGTTGCTGTTGCTGCGCCAACCAAGCCAAAACTTGCGGCACCCATACTTAAGAAAATGATTCAAGAACTTGATATTAAAATCATGAAAACGAAGGATAAATTAATTGTTCTTGATCAAGTTTTAGCAGACCCCATGATTTACAAAGATGAGCCAAAGAAAGCTGCTGACTATGGCAAGTTGCGCACCAAATTCGCCAAGGAATTAGATGTTTTTGAAAATGAATGGTTGGAACTGAGCGAGTAGATTCAGAATGGAAAATCATATTGATTTGACGCACTCATGGTTTGGATATGTGTCTGTTGCGATTTTTCTCCTCGCCTATGCATTGGTCATTTTTGAAGAAGCCATTCACCTGCGCAAATCTAAACCTGTCTTGGTGGCAGCTGGCTTAATTTGGCTGTTGATCGGCTGGGCCTATACGGCGGCTGGTCACAGTGCTGTAGCTGAAGTTGCAGCCCAACATGTGATATTTGAATATGGCGAGTTATTTCTGTTCCTGTTGGTTGCCATTACCTATGTCAACACGCTGGAAGAGCGCCGCGTGTTTGACGTGCTTCGAGCCAAACTTACGGCGCGCGGATTTTCCTATAAGCAATTGTTTTGGATTACCGGAATAATAGCTTTTTCGCTTTCACCAGTTCTTGATAATTTGACGACGGCTTTAATCCTCGGCGCGGTCGTGATGGCAGTTGGCGTGGACTCGCCCAAGTTCATTGCAATTTCGTGTGTGTCGATCGTGGTGGCTGCCAATGCGGGTGGTGCGTTTTCACCTTTTGGTGACATCACAACATTAATGGTGTGGCAGAAGGATAAAGTTAAATTTTTTGAATTCTTTGATTTGTTCTTGCCTGCGGTTGTGAATTGGTTGGTGCCTGCAGTGATCATGCATTTTGCAATTCCAAGCGGGGCTCCAAAAGCGTCCGCTGAAAAAATACGCTTGAAACCTGGTGCCATGGGTGTTGTGGTGCTGTTTGCATTGACCATTTCAACAGCCGTTTGCTTCCGCAATTTCATAGGCTTGCAGCCTGCCCTCGGCATGATGCTTGGCCTCGGTTATTTGCAAATCTGGGCATATTTTCTTCAACGCAAAGGTAAACGCAACGATAACTCTGGCATGGTTTTGGATTCATTCAAGCAAATTGAGCGCGTGGAATGGGACACACTTCTGTTTTTCTTCGGCATCATCTTTGCGGTGGGTGGCCTTGGAGTGCTCGGCTATTTGGCAAGTGCCAATCAATTTCTGTACGGTCAATTTGGACCGACCGTGGCCAATATTTCTATTGGCGTGCTCTCAGCAATTGTCGATAATATTCCCCTGATGTTTGCAGTTCTAACTATGGACCCGGCGATGAGTCATGGGCAATGGTTGTTGGTTACTTTGACGGCAGGTGTGGGCGGCAGTTTGCTGGCCGTGGGCTCTGCCGCAGGTGTCGCCTTGATGGGAATCGGCAAAGGCCAGTATACTTTTATGAGTCACCTAAAATGGACATGGGCTGTGGCGTTGGGTTATGTGGCGAGCATCATTGTGCACTTGGTTTTGAATAAGTCTTTATTCTAAGTAAGTTTTGGAAATGGTGCGCGACTCAACAAGATTGCTTGAGCCACAATGCAGCGCTCGCCATTGAAAGTGATCGACGGCGAGCCATAAAGTTCATAGCCATCTTCCAAAGCTTTCGACACACGTTCGCAAAAAGACTTATCGTCTGGCCCGGTGAGCAGCCGATATTTTAATTTCACTTCGCTTGGTTGATCCATTTTCCAGCCTCGTCCTGTTTCCAATAACTAATATCATGGCCCGCGGCTTTTTGCATTTTCCACTGCTCGCGCGCGGCTTCAATTGCAGACACGTCGTTGCCATCAAACATCAATACAGCCCGCGTGAGGTTTGAAATATCACCGGGTACAGCTCCATCTAGCAACACACGTACGTCTGCATTGTTTGGATTCTCGCCGTTCATGGTGAGCCAGACGGGTTGCCGCTCAGGTGATGATTCGCCCTCAAAACCGTGTGGTAAAAAAGCAACGTCTTCACTGGCCCAAAGCATTTCAGATATTTTCGCGACACGTTCAAGCGTTGTCGTTTCAATCACCATGCGCCAGCCACGATTGAGGGAACTTCCCACAATCCGCGGCAACACATGTTCTAGTGGTTGCTTGTCTAATTGAAAAAACCAAAATTCCGCCATGAGCGCATTCAGCCCATGGCGGATAGAAATTCAAGTGTTGTTATGCAGCAAGCACAGGATAATCTGTGAAGCCAGCAGCACCGCCACCAAAGAATGTTGCTGGATTAGCCTCATTTAATGGCGATTTCTTTTTCAACCGGGCCACCAGATCAGGATTGGCTAGCGCCAATTTACCAACGGGAACCAGATCAGCAAGTCCAGATTTGACATCTTGATCAAGATTTTCAGGTGTTGCATTTGGACGGTTGACCAATAATGGATGTGTCCACAATTTGCGCAAATCTTGCACCAACTTTTCATCGCCAGTGTGCAAGATATGCAAATAGGCGAGATTAAGTTTGTTCAGCTCTGCCACCAGATAGCGGTAAAGTTCAGGCGCTTCCGGCCCTTCAGCTAAGCCGCCGGAATTGCCCAGTGGAGAAAGGCGGATTGCAGTGCGTTCGGCACCAATTTCAGCAGCAACTTCTTTTGCAACTTCAATGGCAAAACGTGCGCGGTTTTCAATCGATCCACCATATTCATCGGTACGCGTATTGGCATTTGGGGCAAAGAACTGCTGCACCAGATAGCCATTGGCACCATGGATTTCCACGCCATCAGCGCCTGCTTCAATAGCGCGTTTGGCAGCATAGGCAAAATCTTTTACCGTTTGCTTCACTTCGGCAGTGGTCAGTGCGCGTGCAGTTGGTGCATCTTGCATTCCGGTTGGTGTAAACATTTTAGTGCCTTCGGGGGCGAATGCGGATGGGGCGACTGGTTGGCGATGATGCGGTGTATTATCGGGGTGGGAGACACGGCCAACGTGCATCAACTGAATAAACAAATGACCGCCTGCCTTATGCACAGCATCGGTTACTTTTTTCCAGCCTTGCACATGGGCATCAGTGTAAATGCCTGGGGTGGTGGTATAGCCTTGGCCATCGTCACTCGGCTGGGTTCCCTCAGAAATCAACAATCCAAGTGAAGCGCGTTGTGCGTAATATTCTGCGGCCAGATCGCCGGGCGATCCATCAGCTTTTGCGCGGCTTCTGGTCATTGGGGCAAGGCCCAAACGATGCTTCAATTCCAGTTTGCCAATTTTGACGGGGCTCCAAAGTGCAGTCATGATATCCTCATTATGGTTCGTGTTAGGAACTATAGATGGGTGATCACTAACTGTAATTCAAGATATTACAGATGTTAAGTTTGGCAGGCTGAATTTATTTTTCGTAGTGGTCTGCCACCAGTTTATTCAGCAAACGCACACCCCAGCCGGAACCCCAGCTTTGATTGATGGCATTTTTCTCAGCATCCATGGCTGTGCCTGCCACATCCAAATGCGCCCAAGGCACTTTGTTCACAAAGCGCTGCAAAAATTGCGCCGCTGTGATGGAACCCGCAAGGCGACCACCGATGTTTTTCATATCGGCAATGTCGCTGTCGATCATTTTGTCATAGCCAGCGGTGAGCGGCATGCGCCACACTTTTTCACCTGTGGCAATGCCAGCATCGGCTATTCGCGTTGAAAGTTCATCGTTATTGGAGAACAAGCCTGCGTGTTCTTTGCCCAGCGCCACCAAAATCGCACCAGTCAAAGTTGCCAGGTTCACCATGAATTTGGGTTTGAACTTTTCTTGCACATACCATAGCACGTCGGCCAGAACGAGCCTGCCTTCAGCATCAGTATTGAGCACCGCAATGGTTTGGCCACTCATGGATTTCACCACGTCGCCGGGACGTTGCGCATTGCCATCAATTGCGTTTTCCACAATGCCGATTGCGCCAATCACATTGACTTTAGCTTTGCGCTTGGCAAGAGCCAACATGAGACCAGTCACACAAGCGGCACCACCCATATCGCCTTTCATATCTTCCATACCTGCGGCGGGCTTAATGGAAATACCGCCCGTATCAAACGTCACTCCTTTGCCCACAAAGGCCACAGGTTGCGCGCCCTTCTTGCCGCCATCCCACCGCATCACCACAAGGCGCGCCTCAAAGGGTGATCCTTGGGCCACACCGAGAAGTGCATGCATTCCAAGTTTCTTCATTTCCTTGGGTGTTAAAATTTCAATCTTCACGCCCGCCTTTGCCAATGCTTTCGCGCGGTTGGCAAATTCAACGGGGTGCAGGATATTCGCTGGCTCGTTCACCAGATCGCGCGCCAAATGCACGCCTTCACGAATGGCCGCCAATGGCGCAAATGCTGCTTTGGCTTTTTCAGGATTGGCACATTGAATAGTTAAGCTGTCTAACGGTTTAGTGGCATCGGGTTTCTTGGTTTTGTACTGTTCAAAACTATAAACGCGGAGTGCTGCCCCCGAAGCGATAAAGCCAGCAGCTTCGGCTTCGGTTAAATCTTTAAGGCCCGCGGCTGCAAACGCGATGGTGGCTGATTGCTGTTTGGCAGCTTGAAGTGCGCCCGCGATTGTGCCGCCGGTTATCTCGAGTTCACGGTCATTCAATGATTCAACTTTGCCCAAGCCCACCAGCAAAACGCGGTCGGGCCCGCCTGAAGGTGCCACGACTTCAAGCATCTGATCCTTTTTACCTTCAAAGTTTGCGACTTTAATGGCGCGGGTCAGCTGGCCCTTGCAGGCTTTGTCCACCGCAGTTGCCGCCGGCGTTAACATGCCGCCTTGCGTTACAAACACAACAACGGTGCCTGTTTTTGGAGTTGGGCCGCTAGCGAACGTGATTTTCATTAAGGAATCCTTCATTGTAAAAATCAATTTGATAGCGCTTAGAGAGGAAAGCTTCAACAACTGCCTCGAATTGCCATCATTTACCTCCAATGGCTTGAATTTGAGGGCTTCACGGCGCCTTTAAAAGTCGTTAATGATCTGTAACGTTTCGTGATTTGTGTGGGGTAGAAGGCATTTCGAAAAGCCTAAAGCAAAACGGCAATTGGTTGCGGGGAAGTGTTTCCCGCGGCGGCCTTTTGTTTGGCGTTTTGGCGCTTACGAGCGTGACTTTCAGTTTGCCAGGTCATGCGATTAAAAATAAGCAGTTTATTGAGCCTGTTACGACGATGCCACGGGCTGGCACTTCAGCGCAAGTTGATGCCGAACGCATTTCATACGATCCTAACACCAAGATTGCAGTGGCCACCGGCATTGTTCGAATGACCTATGGTCCATACGTGTTGACAGCCACTCGGGTTGAATACAATCAAGCGACAGGTGATTTTAAGGCCAATGGCTCAGTTGAACTTCGCGAGCCAAATGGTAATATTTTGTTGGCACAGTCGCTTGCGATAACAGAAAAATTTAAAGCTGGGTTTGCCAAGCATCTTCGCGCACTTCTGACCAATGATGCGACCATTACAGCTGAATATGCCAAGCGCACGAGCGATGGTATTACTATTTATGAACATGCAACTTATACCGCATGCAAAAATTGTGAAGATGAAAATGGCAATGCCATTTGGATTATCGAAACTGACCAGACGACACATGACAATGTTTCACATAATTTATACCATGTGAATCCACGCTTAAAAATTCGCGGTGTCACAGTTGCGGCCTTGCCCTATTGGGAACAGCCCGACCCAACAGTTAAGCGCCGCACGGGTTGGCTCACCCCACAAGCAAAATTTGGCGGTCTTTATGGAGTGGGCGTCACGACGCCCTACTTCTTAGCCCTTGCCCCAAATTATGATCTGACCATCAGCCCCATGCTGAGCACAAAACAAGGTTTAGCTGGCGACGTGGAATGGCGGCATCGCTTGCAATCGGGTTCCTATGACGTACGCGCTTTCGGAGCTTACCAACTTGATCCTCAATCTCCGGATGACAATCAACGTTGGCGCGGTGCTGTTGAGACCTCTGGCGATTTTAATATCAATCAAGATTGGACTTGGGGCTGGAACGGAACTCATGTGAGTGATCGCACTTTCCTCGACCACTATGATTTCGACGAGCGCGAAATTGCCCAGAACGAAGTTTACTCCAAAGGCTTGTGGGACCAAACTTATGTTTCCGCGCAAATACTGAATTTTGAAGCATTGGATACAAGCGTCAATGCCGATGTGTTGCCAACAGCTCTGCCTTATGTGACAGGCGAAAAAATTATTCCCGAAGCCGCTTTCGGTGGCGACTTGAAATTTAATTGGTCGATTTATTCGCTGCACCGGAACGACGCTGACGTGCCTTTTACCGATGTGAACCATGGCACAGACCAAACGCGTGGCACTGCGGAAGTGGAATGGAAAACCCAGCTCATTGGAAATATGGGAACTGTGGTCTCGCCTTTCGCCAAATTGCGCAGTGATGTTTATGTGACCAATAATGTTCCTGACCCAACAGTGGTCGGCGGCTACCGCGACAGTGAAACCACGGCCCGTGTGCTTCCGACCATTGGAGTCGACATGCGTTTCCCGTTCATCGCCTCATATGAGTCTGGCCAAAGCATTATTTCACCTGTGTTCCAAATTGTTTCGGCTGCAAACGAAAGCGACGCCAACAAAATTGGCAACGAAGATTCAGTCACCCTCAATCTTGACCACACGAGCTTGTTTTTAACTGATCGATTCACCGGGCTTGATCGTTATGAAGGCGGCACCCGTGCGAATTTGGGGCTGACATATTCGTTCCTTGGCGCCACAGGTAATTATGTTCGTGCGAGCGTGGGGGAGTCCGTTCACATCGCAGGCAAAAACAGTTTTGTAACAGGGTCAGGACTGGACGGAACCCAATCTGATATTGTTGGGTCGTTAGTGGTTCAGCCTTGGGATGGTTTGGCACTATCATATGAAGCCCGCGTTGAAGAAGATTTATCCAGTGTCAACCGCCAAGAAGCAACAGCCAGCCTCACTTTTGACAGTTTCTCCGCTCAGGTAAGCTATCTGAATTTTGGTGCAGAACCTGCTTATGGTCGCAACGTGGCGGAACACTGGTTGGCAACAGATGCAAGATTGCAACTCACCGAAGGCTGGTATGCCTTTGGCGGTGTTGGTTATGACTTTACCCATGATGTGCTCACGCGCAAAACTGCTGGACTGGAATTTGATTGCGACTGCATGAACTTCAAAGTGGCCTACACTGGAACGGACGACGCGATCACCCGCGAAACCGAAAACAAACTTATGCTGTCCATCGAGTTTGCAACACTCGGCAAATCGGGCTTTTCTGCAAAATTCTAATGTTTAAGGTTGCCCCATGAACAAGCTCTTCATTTTATTGGTGTGCGCAATTTTTGCTGGCACAGCGGCTGCCCAAGAAGCTGGCGTGATTGCCGTGGTCAATGATCAACCCATCACCAGTTTTGATATTGATCAACGGATCAATCTTTTGCAGGTGTTAAATCCGGGTGTGAAAATTGGATTAGACCGTAAAAAAATTGGCAATGATCTCATCAACGACGTTGTGAAAATTTCAGAGGCGCGTCGCAATAGAATTGATCCCACTGAAAAGGAAATTGACGAGCGCTTAGGCTTGATCGCAAAGAGTATGAAAACCGATTCAAATGGTTTGGGGACTCGCCTTGGCAAACGGAATGTTTCTATCGGCGCTTTTCGACAATATCTTTCTGCCCAGATGTCGTTCGGGCGCTTGTTGCAAGTAAAGTACAAAGACAAAGTTGAAGCTGATCCGGCGGCGGTTGACCGCAAATTTGCGAGCATAAAATCAGAAATCAACGGCAAGGTGGCGAAGATTATGGCCGATCCTCGGATGCAGCCCATCACGGTTTATTCAATCGTTCAAATTGATTTTCCTTCGGGTGGCAATGATCCACAATTGTTGCAATCTCGCGCGATTGAAGCCAATCAATATGTGAGCCGTTTCAAAAATTGTGGGAGTGTGCAATCGGCGGCTTCAGGCATATTCAACGTGAAAGTCGGTCGCAAAATTGAAGCCGACAGCCGCAAGTTGCCGCCTGCGCTCAAATCACTCTTAAACAGTAAGGGTGTGGGCCATGCTTATGGTCCGATGCGGGGGCCAGCTGGTGTGCAAGTTATCGCCTTTTGTGGCACGCGCAAAATTGTGCCGCCAAAGCCCAAAGTGCAATTGCCCACGCGCGATCAAATTGAAAACTCTGTGATGAATGAAAAATTCGATCAGATTGAAAAAAAATATGTGGCGATTATGCGCAAGACTGCGATCATCGAATATAAAGATCAGTCATACGTCCAATGATGCCGCCGCTCATTTTAACGCCGGGAGAGCCTGCATCCATCGCAGCAGAAATTACAGCGAAGGCTTGGGCCGCGTTGAAAACGACGCAGCCCTTCTGTGTGATTGGTGACGCCACTCATTTGAAACTGCACTGCCCGGATTTTAATTTTACTAAAATAGAAAAGGCGGCCGACGCCGGGCTGCATTTCAAAACTTCAATTCCGGTTTTGCATCGCCCTCTTCTCGCACACGCCGAAGCAGGTCAGTTGAATTCCAAGAATTCGCCGTGGGTCATCGCAGCAATTGAAGAGGCAGTGGCTTTGTGTTTGGCGGGGGATGCTTCAGGTCTGGTGACAAACCCCATCCAGAAAGAAACACTTTATGATGTAGGTTTCAAATTTCAGGGCCATACCGATTTTTTAGCTTCACTTGCAAAATGCCAAGGCCGGGAAGTGATGATGCTGGTGGGTGCTGACCTTCGCGCTGTGCCGATTACCATTCACATTCCGCTGTCCGAAGTTCCGAAGACTTTAACTACCGCTGCAATCGCGGCACAGGGAAAAACTGTAGCAACTGCATTGCAAAAATATTTTGGCATTGCTCATCCGCGTATAGCCGTCACGGGGCTTAACCCTCATGCTGGCGAAAATGGCGCGATGGGGCATGAAGATCAAACTATCGTATTGCCTGCCGTTTTAGAATTGCGGGCTGCGGGGCTTTCGGTCTTGGGGCCCCTGCCCGCCGACACGGCGTTTCACCCAGAAGCCCGCGCCACTTATGATACAATTCTCTGCATGTATCATGATCAGGCTTTGATCCCCGCCAAGACTTTGGATTTTCATGGTGGCGTGAATGTCACTTTGGGCCTGCCGTTTATCCGCACTTCGCCTGATCATGGCACAGCGCTCAGCTTGGCTGGCACTGGCAAAGCCAATCCATCGAGTCTCATCGCCGCGATTAAACTCGCTGCTTCTATGGCCGCTCATAATGCTTGACGATGGCTTGCCGCCCCTACGCGAGGTTATTGAGCGGCATGGGCTTGCTGCAAAGAAATCGCTGGGCCAAAATTTTCTGTTTGATTTGAATTTGACCCGCCGTATTGCACGAGCCGCCGGCACGCTCGAAGGGTTTACGATTGTTGAAGTGGGCCCCGGCCCGGGCGGGTTGACGCGCGCGCTGCTGATGGAAGGTGCCACCAAGGTGATTGCTGTGGAGCGCGATGAGCGCACGCTGCCTGCGCTGGCCGAAATCGCCGCCGCCTATCCGGGCAGGCTTGACGTTATTTCTGCTGATGCCTTGGACGTGGATTGGGCGAGTGAGATCAAAGGCCCCGCCAAGATCGTTGCCAACCTGCCCTATAATGTGGCCACCGCTTTGCTCGTGGGTTGGCTCACCCCCAAAGAATGGCCGCCATGGTTTTCATCGCTCACATTGATGTTTCAAAAAGAAGTGGCGATGCGCATTGCCGCCAAGGCTGGCGATGATGCTTATGGTCGCCTGTCAATTTTAAGCCAGTGGCGCTGCGAAGCGACGAAGCTGTTTGACGTGAACAAAAGTGCTTTTACGCCACCACCGAAGATCACATCGTCAATCGTTCACTTGGTTCCCCGCGCCGTCTGCGAGCCACCGTGCAAAATGGAATTATTAGAGCGGGTGACTGCCGCAGGTTTCGGACAACGCCGCAAGATGTTGCGCTCAAGTTTGAAGAGTGTGTTTCCTAATCCTGAAGCAGTGTTGGAGCCACTGGGCATTGATCCGACAACACGGGCCGAGCAAGTGAGTGTGGCTGATTTTGCTCGGTTGGCGATGGTGTTGGAGAAGCAGTAACTTCCCCCTCCCCCTTGCGGGGAGGGCCGGGGTGGGGGTCGCTCGGTCTCAAAAAATTAGCATCCCCACATAGATAATCTCAACCGCCGGAGCGACCCCCACCCTAACCCACCCCACAAGGGGGAGGGAATTTTGGTTTTGTATTTCACCAACACCACTAAAGGGACCTCATCAGACGCTTCGCGACAGCTTCTCCAATGGAGAAGCGTGAAGTCCTGCACCCTCTAATTTATTTCGCCCTTCTCCTTTGGAGAAGGTGCCCGAAGGGTGGATGAGGTCCCGTTGGTTGACCGCGTCCTCACAACCCCGTCATCAACCCGCGCACAAAGTCCGTCAGCCCTAGCTGCCGTCTGCGCTTCAATCTCTCTGCTGTTAGTATTGCCAGCACTTCGCGGTGGGCGTTTTCGATTTTGTCGTTGACGATGACGTAATCATATGAGTCCCAATGGCTGATTTCTCTTCCTGCTTCGGCCATGCGTTTGGCGATAACACTTGCGGCATCTTGATTGCGGCCAATCAAGCGCGTGCGAAGAGAATCAGAATCTGGGGGCAAGATAAACAACCTAACGACATCTTCGGTTAGGGCTTGCGCTAATTGTTGCGTGCCCTGCCAGTCAATGTCGAATAGTACATCACGCCCCTTGGCCAAGGCCTCTTCAACGGGGGCTTTCGGGGTGCCGTAGAGATTGCCGAAGACGTTGGCCCACTCTAACAATTCCTGCGTGGCGATCATGGCTTTGAATTTTTCTTCTGAGATAAAGTAATAATCTTTGCCATCGACCTCGCCCGGTCTTGGTTTTCTGGTGGTGACGGAGATGGACATGGCGATGTTGCCATCGGCCTCAATGAGCATTCTCGACAACGTGGTTTTGCCTGCGCCAGAGGGCGAGGACATGACAAATAAAAGCCCGCGTCTTGCAATTTTACTCAATGTTTTGCACCTGCTCGCGCAATTGATCGATGGTGGTTTTAAGCTCAAGCCCGATATTTGTCATGGCCTTATCACCCGCTTTAGAACAGAGCGTATTGGCTTCGCGGTTAAATTCTTGCGCTAAAAAATCCAGCTTGCGACCGACGGGTTCTTTACTTTTTAACAAATCGCGCGCGGCTTCAACATGGCCGATGAGGCGGTCTACTTCTTCCTGAATGTCAGCTCGCGTGGCGATGATCACGGCTTCTTGGTGCAAGCGCTCTTGATCAAAGGATGCACCTGTTTCGAGAAGACGAGTCACTTGATCTTTCAGACGTGCGCGAATGGATTCTGGTGTGCGGCTGGGGTTGTCTCGCGCTGCTAAAGTTAGCTCTTCAATGCGCGTGACTTGCGCTGCGAGCACCTCCAACAATCGTGCGCCCTCCTCGCGGCGGGCTTCGCCCAAAGACGCAATTGCCTCTTGCAGGGTTGCCAGAATTTCAGCATCGCGCCCCGCTTGTTCTTCTTCGCTCACTTCGGTTACGGCATATTCGAACACGCCTTTCAACGTGAGAAAAGATTCGGTGCTGGGCCGCTCACCGCCGATGCGGGTGTGCAGTTTATCGGCCAGTGCGATGTAATTATCTAACACTTGCTCATTGATGGCGATTTTTTCCTCGGCGTCAGTGCCAGCCGTGGAAAGTGAGGCCTGCACATTGCCGCGCTTGAAGCCTTGCATCAAAGCGGTTCTGGCCAAAAGTTCAATATGGTCCATGCCTTGCGGCAGGCGCAATTTGGCATCAAAGGCTTTGCCATTCACACTTTTAAGCTCCCACGCCCATGTGAAGTGCCTATGGGCACCCGTACTTCTGGCAAAGCCGGTCATGCTTGAAATTGTCATGGCTTTTTCAGTTTTTTCACAGCTTTAACCGCTGGCACATCAACTTGCGGCTCGGGCGGAATATCAACAGTTGGTTCAGGTGGAACAACAGGTTCAACTGATATTTTTTTCACTGGAGGTTTCTTTTCCGGAGGCTTAACAGCTGCAGCTTTTTCCGGTGGTTTTGCTTCAACTGGAACGTCCGGCAATGCTGCGGCTGGGACTGCATTTGGATCAACGACTGTTGCATCGGGAATAGTTGGGTCGGGAGCGGTTTGCTGGGCACGCCATTTTTTAACATTGGCATTGTGCTCTTCAAGTGTTGACGCAAAGGCATGACCACCAGAGCCATCGGCCACAAAATAAAGATAAGGCGTTTTATCAGGATTTAAAACGGCCTCGAGGGCAGCGCGGCCCGGATTGGCAATAGGGCCCGGGGGCAACGCTGGAATTTTGTAAGTATTGTACGGCGTTTCTGCATCAATGTCGGCGCGTGTAAGCGGGCGATCCAACTTGCCTTTGCCACCTACGATGCCATAAATAATTGTAGGATCAGATTGCAAGCGAATGCCTTGCTTCAGGCGATTGATAAAAACTGAGGCCACTTGCGGACGTTCTTCTGGAATGCCAGTTTCCTTTTCAACGATGGAAGCCAGAACAACCAATTCTTCTTTGGTTTTTAAGATGGTATCGCTGGGTCGTGCTGCCCACAGCTCATCAAGCATTTTTGTGTTTTCGGCTTGCATATCAGTGAGCATTTTATCGCGTGTAAGCCCACGTTTGAAAACATAAGTATCAGGCTTGATCGTGCCCTCAGCGGGAATTGAACTCACTGTGCCTGCGAGTTCCTTTTGTTCTTCTAAGCGGGCCACCACCATTTGCGTGGTCCAGCCTTCAGGGACGGTGACTTTGTAAGTTAGAAATTTGCCGGAAATAATCATTGCCAGCACATCTTCCATACTTGCACCAGCGGGGAATTCATATTCACCAGCTTTTAGTTTGGCGTTGCGCAAACCTTGCACAGCAGCCACGGCACTGAAAATTCGAGCGTCGGCGATAATCCCTTGATCCTGCAAAGCCACGGCAATTGCCGCACGGTCTTTGCCCTTCTCAATTTCATAAATCTTATTGGCAGTCAGTGGACCAGTGGCGGTGAATGTGAGGTAGGCCCAAAATGCGGCCCCGCCGATTAGAGCACCCAAAACCAAAACCCACATAAAGAGCGAGCCGAACACGCGCATCAAAATGGGCCGCCGGTATTTCGGCATATAAGGCTCAGGTACGCGATTTACAGGTTGGTCATCGCTCACAATACTTCTCCGCCTTTAGCGCATCATGCCGCAAAGCGGCGTAAGATCAAAGATGCGTTGGTTCCACCAAAACCAAAAGAATTGGACAAAACTGTGTTGATCTCTTTTTTCTTTGCCACTTTCGGCACCAGATCAATTTGAGTTTCCACCGAAGGATTGTCCAAATTCAATGTAGGTGGGCAGATATTGTCGCGGATGGCCAGCGTTGAGAAGATAGCTTCAATGGCACCTGCAGCACCGAGCAGATGGCCGGTGGATGATTTTGTCGACGACATAGACAGATTAGCAGCGTTATTGCCCAACATGCGTTCAACGGCGCGCAGTTCAATTTCGTCACCCATCGGTGTCGATGTGCCATGGGCGTTGATATAATCAATTTCACTGGGCGAAATTTTTGCACGGCGAAGGGCGGCGTTCATGCAGCGATAAGCGCCGTCGCCATCTTCGGCGGGTGCCGTCACATGATAAGCATCGCCAGACATGCCATAGCCAATGACTTCAGCATAAATTTTGGCACCCCGGGCTTGGGCGTGTTCGAGTGATTCCAGAACCACAACACCAGCACCTTCACCCATGACAAAGCCATCACGGTCTTTATCATAGGGGCGTGACGCTTTTTCTGGTGTGTCGTTGTATCCCGTTGAAAGGGCTTTGCAGGCGATGAAACCCGCTATGCCAATGCGGCAGATTGTGGCTTCGGCACCGCCTGCCACCATCACATCAGCATCGTCCATCATGATAATGCGTGCGGCATCGCCAATGGCGTGGGCACCTGTGGAACACGCTGTGACGACAGCGGAGTTTGGACCTTTGAGGCCGAAATTGATGGAGATCAAGCCTGAGGCCAAATTGATCAATGACCCCGGAATGAAGAATGGGCTGATCTTGCGGTGGCCTTTTTCAGCCAGCAACAATGTGGTTTCGCTGATGCTGGGCAATCCGCCAATGCCAGACCCCACCATCACGCCTGCGCGATATTGTTCTTCTGGCGTTTTGGGGCTGTAGCCCGAATCAGCCATGGCTTGCTTTGCGGCAATCAATGCGAATTGAATAAAATCATCGAACCTGCGCTGGTCTTTGGCATCCACCCAATCATCACGCTTTAAAGTGTTGTTGGTGCCATCGCCCTCTTTCACTTCAAATGCGATGCGGGCCGGAAGGTTGGAACAATCAAATTTGGTGATGGGGCCTGCGCCAGAGTCACCTGCCAAAATTCGTTTCCAAGTGCCTTCAACTGATGGCGCCAAGGGCGACACCATGCCTAAACCAGTGATTACAACGCGCCGCATGAAAAGACCTCATTCACATGAAAGCGCGGGGCCACAGGTTGCTTTAAAAGCCCTGTTCCCCGCGCGGATTTTCAAATTGCCCTTATCAAAAGGACAGCCGCATTATGCGGATGTTTTAGTAATGAAACTGACGGCATCGCCAACCGTTTGGATGGTTTCTGCTGCATCATCAGGAATTTCAATGCCGAATTCTTCTTCGAAAGCCATCACGAGTTCAACCGTGTCCAAGCTGTCAGCACCGAGATCATCAATGAAGCTCGCTTCGGTTTTCACCTTGTCGGCATCAACGCCTAGGTGTTCTACTACGATCTTCTTTACGCGGTCAGCGATATCGCTCATGTGTTAGTATCCTCAGTTAACTTTTCAACGCAGCAAGGGTGATGCCAAAAGGCCCCCGCCTCAGTGCCGCAAATATTCCCTAGCACAATTTTCCGTGCCGTCAAAAGGGGGAATTTTTGGGAGAGATTTGTGGAGTATTGGCGGGGGCATTGGCATTTCAGGGCTTGTGTCGTGGGATCACTATTTAGGCGGCTTACGCAAGCCCGAATTGTGCTGCGAATTGCATAGTTGGTTTATAGAAAAATTGCTGTACCCATCGAAAGAAGTTAGCAATAGAGGAGGCAAGCATTCTAATATGTGCACTGTCACCGTAATCTTTATCGGAAGGAGCTGTCCCTCTTGAAGCAACATAGAAATAGAGAAGTCGGGCAAATTAATATGTGCACTGTCACCGTATTTCTAATCTTGCCTCGTCTAAGACAGGGCTCCAAATGCAACATACTTTTCCAATTTGGAGGTTTCCAACCAACTATAGTTCTCAATCATGACTTTCTGGGCATTTTTTGGGGAAGAAACAGGCCATTCATGAATCTCATGGAAACGCAAACCTTTTGGTGTGTCAACTGTGGTGACAACGAACACCAACGAAACTTTTAAAACGTAAAATAGCGGGAAAAATTTCAATCTTCCTTTGACTTGGAAATAGAGGCAGAGTTGTTTATCGTGTACTCCCATATGCATCTGGTGGCGTTCGAGTTTTACAAACTTCAAAAGTCTGCCGAGTGTTTTGCGAACTTCGGTAGCAAGAACCGCTTTTTCTTTACCCGGTTTTGTTCCCCAGAGTGGAGCATGAGCGGTTAGGGTTGCTTTGGAGGTCGCGAATGCAGCTAGGTCAGGATCTAAGTTGATGTCAATTTTTCCATCAAGGTACCCAAAGTGAGATGCCCACTGCTGCATGAGAGAAATCAGTTCAATTTGGTAAGGTGACATCAAGAGAATTTTCCTATTTTTTGGATTACGGAATACCGTGACAGAGATTACGAATTACGGTGACAGTGCACTAATATCTGCTTGGTCTTCTGGTAGTTCATTTTGTTAGGTTTGACCATTCGCATCTCCTACACCTCCATCCCTTGCTCACCCCGTGGCTTAAGCCATCATCTTGTGTTTCAACTAGTGATGGAATTGTAGCAAACCGGAATTCAATTTTAGAAATGCACTGTCACCGCAATTCCAGCAAGTGTGAATCCAAACGGCGCCAGCTTCTGTGCTGCAAACATCCCTTAGCACAAATATTCGTGCCATCAAAAGGAGGAATTTTTTCGGTAGTTTTACGGAAATTAGCCGTGGTCGATTTCGGCTTGGGTAACCGTGTGGGTGTATTGAAACTGCACTGTGGCTCCAGGGGCCAGCGTGGTCCAGATGCCGTCATTGGATGTTGCGTCAGGCGAGGCACCCGCTCCTGATGGGCCCGGAATGGTAAGTGTGTCGTTGGTTACTCCTCCGGCCCCTGACGCGATGAGCACAGCGGGAGTTCCGTGCATGTCTGACACTTTCACATTGTTCACGTTTATGTTGCCGGTGTTTTTGACAACATAAGTATAGATTATTGTTTGCCCAAGAGACACAGGCCCTGATGTTGAAGATGTTTTTGTAATGGTCAGGCTGGCGGTTCCCGGTGTGTTGGTGATGGTGCAGCTGATGCCATCGCCGGTGATTGGCGTTAGATTTATTGGTAATGCCGAAATGCTTGAAACATTTGTGCCGCCGCTGTTGCTGTTGGTGCAGATAACAGTTTTTGCATAAAGTGCTAAGGCTGAAATAGAACCTGCCGCCATGGCTTCGTTCAAAACATACGCGCTGCCTGATGTAGCGTTAAAACTCTGTGCTGCCGAGGTGATGGTTGAACCGGAGCCTGTTGTGATGACAGCGGCTGGTGCACCTGTGCCCGTGCTTTGCAACGAGAATTGATCCGCAGCATTTAAGCGTGGCCCGCCCAAGGCTTTTTGCAACGTGATGGTGGGTGCAATGGCCGTGTTTGTCAGAGTACAAGTAATTTGTGCACCGGGGCGAATATTAGCTGCTGGAATGGTAACGACTGCGCCGCTCGACGCACCAAAGCTTGCTGGGTTTCCGGTGAGTGCAGCATTGGCATCCGAACATGTCGCCGATGTGAGCGTGAAGTTTGGATGAAGTGCCTCGGTAATTTGCACCAGGGTTTCAAACGCCACCACATTGATGAAAGTAGGTGCCGTTGGTGTGGCAGTGCCTGCTGTGGTGGTCGAAATATTAGATGGTGTCGAAGCCAAATTGGTTTGGGTAAAACTAAAGGGACCACCCACCGCACCCAAGGTGATTTTCTTGATCCCCACTGAAGCAGGCTTTGGGGTGTTGGTAAACATGCAAGCTATGGCATCACCATAAGCAAAACTGGCAAAGTTGTAACTGGTAATGGCTTGATTGCTGGGCAACACAGTTGGCGAGCCTGCGTTGCTATTCGTGCAATTCAAATTGGTAGTGTATTGCGCAAGTTGACTGGCACTGCCAGCGGCCATTTGCTCAAACACTGTTGTAGGCACACTGGATGAGACTGTGGCGACCGAGGTTGCAAACGGACCAAGACCCGTTCCTGTCGAGGCTCCTTGCGCCATAACCCCACCCGTAGATGTGATTTTTGCGCCGTAGGTAAACTGGTCTGCAGCCATACCCCGGCTGCCGACAATAACTTTATTAGTCGATATCGTTGCATATTGAACGGCAAACATAATGCCTTGCAGACCGCCCGCTACAAGCTTTGCAGTTACCGTCGTTGGGCTTTGCGTGCCAACAATGTAAGCACCAACGGTTCCGGCAACGCCTGTCTCGGTGAATGTGGTGCCGGAGTTCGTTGTCGTTGGATAAACCGCGCCGGAGATCGGATCAACTTGATCAATCACAGTCCAGTTTGCGCCATTGGTTGTGTACGTGAGAGACTCGCCGTTATTGGTCGACTCCGCGTCAGCCACAATTACTTTAAATACAGCTGATGTTCCGCCAGACGGCGTGGTCATAGAAATGGCGCTCATCGTCAGAGTAACGGTACCGCCAGCCGTGGTATATAAAATAGGCTTATTTGGAATCCCCAAAAACGCGGTATTGCCAACCGCCGAACCCGACCAAGACGGGGGTGCAATTGCGGTCAGACCAGTGGTGGCGGGAGCCGCAACTCCGGTCAACTTAAATTTGAAAATCGATCCATCGGAAAGGCTGATCGAAAAATTCTGGCCTGCGCCCATAACAGTCGCATTGTTATAGGTGGTCATATCGATCCAGCAATAAGTCTGCCAAGATAGCGGCGCTGTGCCGGGCGAAGTGGCTGGTCCGCACGTGGCGGCAAGGCTTGAACTGGCGGCAACAAAAAACAGTGCCGCCGTCCACAGGACAACACGCAATTTTTGCCTCAG
>JANOXS010000056.1:0-71911 GCA_031418535.1 Hyphomicrobiales bacterium
TTGGCCTTCGGCTTTATGCGGAACTACAGCGACATTTTTCAAATCATCAAGACGGAAGGCATCGGCTGGCCCTGCTCCCACTTCGAGTTTTGCATCTGAGGTGATGCAGATTTCGGCTAAGTCTTGGCCTTTCAGAATGGCGAGGCCCGCTTCATCCATTTCAACATAGATTGTAGGTGCCGCTTCCAGCGATGAACCTATGCGCTTGTTGGCGCGTTCGATTTCAAGCGCACCCGTCACGACGCGGCGCACATTGCGGATCACATCCCACTTTTTTGCCAGCTCATCATTCTTCCATTCAGCCAAAGGTATGGCAAAAGGCATGACGTGGACTGACGATTCAGGGTGGTCAAAGCGGCTGATCCACACTTCTTCCGCCGTGAACACCATGATCGGTGCCCACCATGTGACGAGGCAATGGAAAAGTTGATCGATTACCGAACGGCACGATTTGCGCTTAGTGCTCGACCATGGATCACAATAAAGTGTGTCTTTGCGAATGTCGAAATAGAAAGCCGAAAGTTCCACATTCATGAAGTTGGTGAGTGCGGCTGCGGCTTTTTTATAATCATAAACATCGAAAGCTGCTTGCACGGTCTCGCCCAATTCCTGCAGCAAATGCAGAACATAACGCTCCAGTTCTGGCATGTCTTTGGCGTAAGTGGTTTCCCAATCTTTCAGGCCTTCGAGTGCGCCCAACATATAGCGAAAGGTGTTGCGCAGTTTGCGATAATTCTCGACGGCGGATTTGAGAATCTCCGGCCCGATGCGCATGTCATCGGCATAGTCACACGTGGCCACCCACAGGCGCAAAATATCCGCGCCGGAATTTTTGATCACATCTTGTGGCACAGTTGTGTTGCCCAGAGACTTTGACATTTTGCGACCATCTTCAGCCAGCGTGAAGCCGTGGGTGATCACTTGATCATAGGGCGCGCGCCCCCGCGTGCCGCAGGATTCGAGCAATGAAGAATGGAACCAACCGCGATGCTGGTCGGAGCCTTCAAGATAAACATCGGCTGGCCATTTGAGGTCAGGGCGTTCTTCAAGAACAAAAGCATGGGTACAGCCAGAGTCAAACCACACGTCAAGAATATCGCGCACTTGCTCATAGTCATCAGGGTTATAAGTGGGCGCCAAATAACGCGCCGCCGCACCCTGAGCATACCAAGCATCAGCACCATCGGCCACGAACGAGTCATAGATGCGGGCGTTGACAGCGGCATCCTGCAAAATTTCGCCAGAGGCTTTATTCACAAACACTGCAATAGGCACACCCCATGCGCGCTGACGCGAGATCACCCAATCCGGCCGCTGCTCAATCATGCCGCGCAGACGATTCTGGCCTGTGGGCGGAAAGAACTTTGTTTGCTCAATGGCAGCGAGGGCCTTTTTGCGCAGATCCTTCTTGTCCATCGAAATGAACCATTGCGGCGTATTGCGGAAAATGATCGGCTTTTTCGAGCGCCATGAATGCGGATAGGAAATTGTTTTTTTAGAATGAGCCAGCAACATGCCGGCCTCTTTCAGCGCTTCAATCACGCGCGGATTAGCATCTTTCCATTTGCCATATTGGTCAATAACGCGCGCACCTTCAAAGCCGGGAGCATCGGAAGTGTAAAAACCGTTTTCATCCACGGGAGTTGGCACGGTGTCGTCAATTCCGCGATCCCGCAAGTTTTTCTGATTGGCTGTCCAGACGATATAGTCGTCTGCGCCGTGAGATGGAGCGGTGTGAACGAAGCCTGTACCTGCATCATACGTAACGTGGTCACCTTCCAAAAGCGGTACTGCAAATTTGTAGCCTGATCTGTGCAAAGGATGTACGCACGTAATGCTAGCTAACTCATCCGCTCCAACGTCTCTGACTACTTCGACGTCTGGGGCAGCAATTCCGCATGTCGCAAAAACTAATTCTGCCAACTCTTTCGCCAAGACAATTTTTTCGCCAGATTGAAAGTCACCATTTGCATTTTTTATGCGGTAAAGTGCGTAAGCGTCTTTTAGTCCATCGATGAATTTTCCAGAAAAGCTAACCGCACGATTCCCAGGAATTGTCCATGGTGTCGTTGTCCAAATCACAACGGATGCGTCATCCAATTTCCATTCTTCAGCTAACTTTGCAGTATTTGTGCTCGGCTCGAGTTTCTTCATTGCGTCAATGAAGCTCTGTGGATTAACGAAACTAGATGAAGCAACAGGAAATTTTACGTAGATCGTATCAACCGTAATATCTTCATATTCAATCTCGGCCTCAGCCAGCGAAGTGCCTTCCACCACGCTCCACATCACGGGCTTGGAGCCGCGATACAATTGTCCATCACCCGCGAACTTCAGCAGTTCCTTGGCGATGATCGCTTCGGCTTTGTAGCTCATGGTCAAATAGGGATTATCCCAATCGCCTTCCACGCCGAGGCGTTTGAATTCTTCGCGCTGGATATCCACCCAGCCTTGGGCAAATTCGCGGCATTCCTTGCGGAATTCATTGATGGGAATAGCGTCTTTATTCTTGCCAGCAGCGCGATATTTTTCTTCGATCTTCCATTCAATCGGAAGGCCATGGCAATCCCAGCCCGGCACATAGTTTGAATCAAACCCCGCCATCTGCTTGGTTCGCACCACCAAGTCTTTCAGAATTTTATTGAGCGCATGACCAATATGAATGTTGCCGTTGGCATAGGGCGGGCCATCATGCAGCACGAATTGTTTGCGCCCCTTGCTCTCAGCCCGCAGGCGATCAAACAATTTATTGTCGGCCCAGCGCTTCAAAAGCTCCGGCTCTTTTTGCGGCAATCCGGCTTTCATCGGAAAGTCGGTCTTGGGCAAAAACACAGTGTCGCGGTAACGGTCGTTCTTCTTAGGTGCGTCGTTCATGATGGCTCTTTTTCGATTTGTGGCGCTTCTATCAGGAAGGGGCCACAGAATAAAGAGCGAAGGGCTTAACTCTTCTTCTCCATCTGATCGTAAATTGACTTCGCCAAACCTGTCATTTCTTCGTCGGACATTTCGCCCGTGACAGCCAAGGCCAGTTTTCCTTCGCGCCAGAAGCAGGTGACCAACTTGTCTTTCCACGTCCATTGCTCTGGTTCGTCTTTGCCGCTGGGGTTGGCGGCCACGAAAATTGTCAGGCGGCGTTTATCGGCGGCTTCATACATCAATTGGCCCGCGGGGCTGTTTTCATCGGCTAACAAACGGCCGCCAAGCAAGGGAAAGCCTGCGGCCACAAGATCTGGGATCACAAAATCTGTGCCCACGCGTTTTGAAAGCCAAGCTTGCAAATGTTCTTTATCGCTGGCCGGCACTTCAACCATGTGGCGCTTTTCGGCGGCATACGCGAAATGCGCCACTGTGGCGCGGTTTGCCAAGTTGACATTCTGCGCCGTGACCGACTGCAAAGCTGAAAACCAGCCAGCCGTGCCACCCAACACTAGCAAAGCAACTGACGCTGCCATTGCAGCATACGGCCAGCGCCTGCGGGTGGAAAACTTCTGCGCGGTTCCTAACAAGGCTTGTGGCACAGGCTCATCGACCACATCCCCAAAGGCTTTGCGCAGTTCTGATTTCTGATAGTTGATAGCAGCCAACGCTTTGCGCGCCTCATCATTTTCAGCCAGCAATTTTTCCATGGCCAAACGCTCTTCGCCTTCCAGTTCGCCATCGGCGAAGGCGTGCAATGCCCAATTTTCTATGGTCTCAAATGTCATTTATTTCACCCGGCGCAGAATTGTGGTTCCGCGATCTTCTAAGATATTTTGCAAATGCGCCCGTGCTCGCGAAAGTCTCGACATGATGGTGCCGATTGGCACACCGATGATTTCTGCGGCGTGGGCGTAACTCATTTCTTCTAAACTGATCAACACCAGAACTTCGCGCTGTTGGGCAGGCAATGTGTCTAGCGCATCTGTGATTAATGCGACCGAGAAATTGCTGTCTTGGTCTGGCGGCACCGAGCCATCAAAACCATCTATGTCATCAATGTGTTTGGCACCCGTAAACTTTGAATTGCGCCGCCAATTGCTCACATAAATGTTGCGCAGCACAGCATAAAGCCACGCCCGCAGTGGCCTTGCCGAGTCATAAAGATGGCTTTTGACCAAAGCCCGCTCGATGCAGTCCTGCACCAGATCATCAGCCAAAGACGCATCACCACACAGCCCGCGTGCAAAGCGGCGGAGGTAGGGCAGCTCCTTTACCAAGTCATTTCTGAAATTAGACGTCGCCATTATGATGTTAATACACCATTTTTGAGCTTTTATTCCATTTGTCCGCTTGTGCTTGGCACAATCCTGACGTTTGATAGCCTGATCACGGGGAGCGGCACAATGAACCATTATGATATGCTTGTTATTGGCAGTGGCCCGGCGGGCAGACGCGCTGCCGTGCAATCAGCCAAATTGGGCAAGTCCGTTATGGTCGTCGATAAGGGCCGCAGGCTTGGCGGGGTTTCGGTTCACACAGGAACCATCCCATCCAAGACGTTGCGCGAAACTGTTCTTAATCTTTCGGGCTGGCGCGAGCGTGGGTTTTATGGGCGAGGTTACCGGGTCAAACAAGATATCACTGCGCATGATTTGATCTCGCGGTTGCATAAAACCCTCGACCATGAAGTTGAAGTTTTGCAGCACCAGTTCATGCGCAACTCTGTAAAAAACATTCATGCACTGGCAAAATTCACGGGGCCAAATATTGCGTCACTCACAACTGAAGCGGGCGAGACTAGCGATATTGAATTCAGCAACGCGCTCATCTCCGTGGGCACCCGTCCGCACAGGCCCGACAACATTCCTTTTGATCACGAGCGCATTTTTGATAGCGACGAAATTTTGGATATGAAACACTTGCCGCGCACTTTGATTGTGATCGGTGGCGGCGTTATCGGCGTGGAATATGCCACAATATTTTCGGCCTTAGACGTGCCCGTCACTTTGGTTGAACCGCGCAATACGATACTTGATTTTGTCGACCGCGAATTGGTGGAGGACTTCATCCATCAAATGCGTGATCGCGGTATGACCATTCGTTTGGGCACCGACATTAAACTTATTACAGCAACTGATAAATGCGTCGAGGTTCTACTGGCCGATGGCCGAACGTTGCGCAGCGATGTGTTGCTTTATGCCGCGGGCCGCAGCGGCAATGTGGGAAGCTTGGGGCTTGATAAGGTGGGCATCGAAGTTGATGGCCGTGGCCGGATTAAAGTTGATCCGCTGACGTTTCAAACCAGTTCGCCCAACATCTACGCGGCGGGCGATGTGATTGGTTTTCCGAGCTTAGCATCCACTTCGATGGAACAGGGCCGCGTTGCCGCCTGTCATGCCTTTGGCATCACCCTGCCCCCACCGCCCGAAACATTTCCCTACGGCATTTATGCGGTGCCAGAAATTTCTACTGTTGGCCAATCAGAAGAACAGGTGCGCGAATCTGGCGTGGCCTATGAATGTGGCATCGCGCGGTTCAGGGAAACCTCACGCGGTCATATCATGGGTGTGAATTCCGGATTTTTGAAACTCATCTTTGCCCTCGACAGCCGCCGCCTGCTCGGCGCACATATTGTTGGTGAAGGCGCAACTGAACTTATTCATATCGGTCAAGCCGTGATCAACTTGAAAGGCACAGTTGATTTCTTTGTGAACAACACCTTCAATTATCCGACTTTGGCCGAGGCTTATAAAATCGCTGGCCTCGATGCGTGGAACCGGATGGGTGCTGGATAATCAGCCCTTAAACTTTTCGCGCATTGTGACTAATTCTTCAGATGCTGTTGGATGCACAGCGAGGGTTGCGTCAAACTGCGCTTTGGTGGCACAGCACGTTATGGCGATTCCCAAAAGTTGCGCCATTTCACCGGAGCCTTCGCCGCAAATGTGGCAGCCTAATACAACATCAGTTTCGGCATTGACCACGAGCTTCATAAAGGTGCGCTCGTCACGACCAGACAGCGTGTGCTTCATGGCGCGGAAACTGGTTTTGTAAATATCAATTTTGGGATGCGCGGCGCGGGCTTGGGCTTCAGTTAAACCTACAATTCCCAATTCTGGCTGCGAAAAAACTGCCGTGGGAACCAAACTATGATTCACCATAATAGATTTTCCACCAAACACATTATCGGCAAAGGCATGGCCTTCGCGGATGGCAACTGGAGTCAAATTCACGCGGTTGGTCACATCACCCACGGCATAAATGTTATCCACCGCAGTTTGCGAAAATTCATTCACGGCAACTGCGCCATGGGCATTTCCGTGCAGGCCCACATTCTCTAGCCCTAATTCTTGCGTGTTCGGAATGCGGCCTGTGGCAAACATAACCTGCCCTGCACCAAAAGCTGAGCCATCCTCCATGGTCACACGTACGCCATCGCCAGAGCGTTCGAGCTTTGCGATATCGGCATTCGTTCGAATTTCGATACCTTTCTTTTCCATTTCAGCAGCAAGGTGATTTCGAAGATCTTCATCAAAGCCGCGCAATATTTGGTCACCACGCAAAACTAAAATTGTCTCAACACCGAGGCCTGCAAAAATTCCAGCAAACTCAACCGCGATATAGCCGCCGCCAACGATCACCATTCGGCGTGGCAAGCGCTCCAGATGAAAAGCTTCATTTGATGTGATGGCAAGTTCATGGCCCGGCAAATGCCGCGGCACGAAGGGTGCTGCACCCGTTGCAATCAAAATATATTTGGCGGATATTTCACGTCCAGACGCCAACTTTACTGTGTGTTTGTCCTTGATGGTCGCACGTTCTTGAATAAGTTCGGCACCTGCTGCTTCCAGATTGCGAATGTAAGCCTTGTTCAAACGATCGATTTCTTTGTCTTTGTTTTCGATCAAAGTTGACCAATCAAACGACACTTTTTCTGTGGTCCAGCCAAAGCCCATTGCATCTTCAAATTCTTCAGCAAACCGCGACGCATAGACAAGCAATTTTTTGGGAACGCAGCCCCGAATGACACAGGTTCCACCTACGCGGAACTCCTCAGCGACTGCAACTTTTGCGCCATATTTTGCAGCAATACGGCCAGCGCGAACGCCGCCAGAGCCTGCACCGATTACAAACAAATCATAGTCGAAGGTCATGCGCGTTTCAGCTCTTTTACGCCTTTTGGACCGGCCACATAAATCACGCCGCAGATGCCAATGAACAATCCAGTCTCAATCACGCCCGGTATATTGTTTAAAAAGCCGTCCAGTTTTTCAGGTTCGGGAATTGAGCCCAAAGCGCAATCAATAATCGCGTTACCACTTTCAGTCAGGAAAGGTTTACCGTCTTGCAAACGCAAGGTCATTTTCCGTTCAAGCTTCAGATGCTCGAAAGCCCGCTCCATTTTCCATGCCGTTGCCTTCACGCCGAATTTTGACACTTCAACAGGCAGAGGAAATTTTCCCAGCATTTTTACTTGCTTGGATTGATCGGCAATCACCACCATGAAACGCGATGAGGAAGCCACAAGTTTCTCTCGGTGCATGGCACCACCGCCACCCTTAATAAGACGAAACTCAGAATCGAATTCATCCGCCCCATCGACGGTGATATCGATATAGGCATTTTCCTCAAGATTTGACATTTTGAGGCCAAGTTTTTCTGCGCGCGCGCGGGTGGCAATGGAAGTTGGAACGCACAAGACATCCAGTTTGCTTGCGGCCAAAGCGTCAATAAAATAATTGGCGGTGGACCCTGTGCCCAAGCCAACAATCATCTTGTTAGAAATATGCTTTACAGCTTCTTCGGCAGCTGCTTTTTTTTGATCTTCAACGCTCATGTATTTAGTCCACCCATCAACATATATTTCAGTTCAACATATTCTTCCATGCCATGCGAAGAACCTTCGCGGCCAATACCTGATTCTTTCATGCCACCAAAAGGAACTTCGGCGGTGGAAATAATGCCTTCATTAATTCCCACCATGCCATAGTCCAAGCCTTCAGCAACCCGCCAAACCCGGCCAATATCACGCGTATAAAAATAACATGCGAGGCCAAACTCCGTGTCATTGGCCATGGCAATGGCTTCGTCTTCAGTTTTGAATTTGAATAGTGGAGCCAAAGGTCCAAAGGTTTCCTCACGGGCCACAGCCATCGCTGATGTCACATTGGTGATGATGGTGGGCTCAAAGAAATTGCCGCCTAAAGATTTTCCACCCAAGGTTATGGTGGCCCCTTTGGCTTTAGCATCAGCAATATGCTCTTCTACTTTTTTCACAGCGGCGGCATTGATCAATGGGCCTGTGGTCACACCTTCTGAAACACCATTGCCGACTTTCAATTTGCCAACTGCAACGGCGAGCTTTGCCGCGAAGGCATCATACACACCGTCCTGCACGAGAATGCGATTGGCGCACACACATGTTTGGCCGTTGTTGCGATATTTCGATACGATGGCGCCTGCAACTGCGGCATCTAAATCGGCATCATCAAAAACAATGAAGGGCGCATTGCCGCCAAGTTCCAGGCCAACACGCTTCACGGTTGGCGCACACTGGGCCATCAACATGCGGCCAATTTCAGTGGAGCCCGTGAATGTAAGGGCTTTGACAATGGGGTTTGATGTCATCTCGCCGCCAATTTCGGAAGCCTTGCCTGTAATCACTGAAAACACGCCTGCCGGAATGCCTGCGCGTTCGGCGAGCTCAGCAAGTGCCAAAGCAGACAACGGCGTTTCCGCAGCGGGCTTACACACAAATGTGCAGCCTGCAGCCAAAGCAGGCCCGGCTTTGCGCGTGATCATGGCATTCGGGAAATTCCAAGGCGTGATGGCAGCCACGACGCCGATTGCCTGTTTCACCACGATAGCGCGAGAATTGGCCATGGGCACCGGAATAGTTTCGCCATACATGCGTTTTGCTTCTTCAGCAAAAAACTCAATGAAGCTTGCACCATAAGCAATTTCACCACGCGATTCGGCCAAAGGCTTGCCCTGCTCGGCTGTCATAATTTGTGCGAGGTCTTCTTGATTTTCCATCATCAGGTTAAACCACTTGCGCAAAATGATTGAGCGCTCTTTGGCGGTTTTCTTAGCCCAAGGCTTTTGCGCTTTTGCAGCCGCTTCAATGGCGGCCTTGGTTTCGGCTTTACCGAGTTTCGGCACGGTGCCCACCACCATTTCATTCACTGGATTGGTCACATCAATGCTGGCCGATCCTGATACCCATTTGCCGTCAATGTAACATTGATCTTTGAGCAACGACTTGTCTTTTAAGATGTCGCGCAGCGCTTGGGTTTTGCCAATGTCCATTTATTTCTCCTGAATGGATAGAATTTGGCTGGGCTTTAGCATAGAGCTACGTAACCTACAAACTGACCACTTTTGACGAGAACACAATGCCAGTTGAAGCCCTTATCTTTGATCTAGACGGAACGCTGGTGGATACCGCACCCGATTTAACTGCCGCCACCAACTATGCCTTGTCGCTGATCGATCGACGGCCAATTTCTGAGGATGAAGCCCGTAGCATCGTGGGGCATGGTTCTCGTGCGCTGATTGTGCGCGGGTGCGAAGTGACAGGCGGACCTGTGGACGAAGACACCATCAAGAGGCTCAATATGGCTTTCCTTGACTATTATGCCGACAATATTGCTGGGCACAGTGTGGTTTTTCCGGGATTGCTAAATGTTTTAAATCAAGCCCGCCAAGCTGGTTTGAAGCTCGGCGTCTGCACCAACAAAGTGGAGCGGCTGTCACACAAGCTTTTAGCAGAACTTAAAATGGCAGATTATTTTGGGGCTGTGGTGGGTGGCGACACTTTGCCAATTATGAAGCCAGACCCTGCGCCATACCGCGAAGTGGCTTTGCGCCTCGGCATTGACCCCGCACGAACTATGATGTTTGGCGATAGTGAAACTGATATTTTAACTGCTCAGAATTCTAGGGTTCCGGTCGTAGCCGTCACGTTTGGCTACACGCCGCAACCGGTGGAGACGTTCAACCCCACCCATGTGATTTCGCATTATGATGATGCGTGGGAAATTATTGCAAAATATCTTTGAAGAATTTGTCGATATCATCCAGCACAGGCGCATTGCCGCGCAACGGTTTCGCGATGTCGAGGAGGATGCCCACATGGCTCGCATCTTTGTATTCAATCAAAGTTGCTTTGGCACCTTTGTCTGTTAAGTGCTTTTGAAGAGAACGGCTGTTTTTAGGATATACTGTTTTGTCTGCTGTGCCATGTAGAAACAAAAATGGCGGCGCGTCGGTCCGCGCAAAATTTATGGGCTGAGTGGCTGGCAGGTCTGCAACGTGACCAAATGTTTCAATGGTTGCTGGCGAATCCAATGGCAAAAAATCATAGGGGCCTGCTATTCCGGCTACTCCTTTGACAACCGCCAGATCAACACCTGCTGCTTCAAAAAAGCGTTTGTCTAAAACAGCCATGGCTGCGTCATAAGCCCCAGCAGAATGACCAACGATAAAAACCTTGCTGGTGTCGCCGTCAAATTCTGCGCCATAATCGGTGGCCCATTTGGCGGCCAATGCCACATCAGATATGAAATCGGGATAGACGTGATTTGGCAATCCGCGATAGCTTATTACGAGAGAAAGATAGCCTTTTGACGCAAAGGCGCGGCCTGCAAATTCATAGTCTGAATGGTTGCCAACTTTCCAAGACCCACCATGCACAAAAATGAGTATGGGCAACAGGGCCGTTCGAAACTTTGGTTCATAAACATCCAACCTTTGCTGTGGGTCAGAGCCGTATGAAACATTTTGCACTCGAAGTTGCGAACCGGCATCCTTCGGAATCACAAAGTTAAAAAATTTCAATGGGATGAAGTGATAAAGCAATCCACCAAAAAACAGTGCGAAGCAAAATATGTAAAGTGCTTTTGTCATTAAAATGATTTACGTATCCTCATTGTCTTTGGACGGAATTAGTGAAGGTATGCCATGAACATTGAAAAAAGTCTTGAATTCGCGCCGTTCAATTTGAGTGAAAGCGATATTGCCTGGGTTAAAAAGACCCGCGATGGGCTTTCGACCGAGGCAAAACTCCGCCAACTTTTCGTACATATTATGGTCGGCGACAATCCTGCAGATGCCCAACGGTTGGGCAAATTGGCTGCAGGTGGGGTGCACCGTTTCATGGGGCCGGACCTTGACGTTGCGTGGCAAAACACGCGCACGCTTTTGGAAATGAGCGAAGTACCACTCTTCATTACAGGCGATATTGAAGGGGGCGGCCATGGTGCGCCTTCTATGCTGCATTTTCCAAATCAATTGGGCCTGGCTGCTGCCAATGATTTAGAATTGTCAGCGAGATTGTTAAATGCTGTTTGCGCTGAATCAAAAGCATTTGGTTTCAACTGGAGCTTTACGCCGGTTGTTGATGTGAACAAGCAAACAGCAAGTTCCATTGTCGGCACGCGCTCTTATGGTTCGGAGATTGAAAAAATTATTGCCCAAGCGCGGGTCCACATCAAAACTTTGCAAGCTAATGGCATTGCCGCCACCGCGAAACATTGGCCCGGCGAAGGCTATGATTCTCGCGACCAACATCTTGTGACCACCATCAATCCGCTTACCATGGATGAATGGAACGACGTATTTGGCCGCATTTACAAAAATATGATCGGCGACGGTGTGATGACGGTGATGTCTGCGCATATCGCGTTGCCACATTATATGGCTCAACATGGTATTCCAAAGAGTATTGAACGTTATCGACCTGCATCAGTTTCCAAACTTCTCAATCAAGATTTACTGCGCGGTGAATTGGGTTTCAACGGCTTGGTTGTGTCTGACGCTACATCTATGGGTGGCCTCACCAGTTGGGATGATCGCGCAGTATCGGTTCCGGCTGTCATAGAAAACGGCTGCGATGTATTTTTATTCTGCACTGATATTGATCGCGATTTTGAGCACATGCAAAATGGTTTGCGCTCTGGCAAACTTTCTGAACAACGCTTGGAAGATGCTGTCACACGCATATTGGCAATGAAAGCTGCACTTGGCCTGCATAAAAAATCATTGGATGAAAGATTGCCTCCACTGGACCGCGCACGCGCAACCGTTAAGTCGGCGGATCACTTGGCACTCGCCAAAGCGGTGGCAGATAAATCCATTACACTCGTGAAAGATGTCAATCACACGCTGCCACTTAATGTGGCAAAGCACAAACGCATCACCTTAATCGAGCAAGGAGGGCCGCCCATGTTTCCGGGCGCTCCGCGCAAGATGATGACTGTTCTGACCGAGCATTTGAAAACCAGTGGCTTCGAGATTAAGCCGTTTGACGCGGCCCAACCGCCAAGCCCTGAAAATACTGATCTGCTGCTCTATATATTCGCAACCGAGTCCTCGTTTCTACTTTCGCGAATTTATATTGATTGGATGGCACAGCACCCTAATTTTGTAGAAGCTATGCAGCGCTATTGGCATGATTTGCCGACGGTAATGATTTCATTCGGCCACCCGTATTATTTAGGCGATGCGCCGCGCGTACCAACTTATGTCAATGCCTATTCGACAATTGCTTCTGTGCAATTGGCAGTGGCGGAAAAGCTATTAGGCAATGCGCCGTTTGAAGGCGTGAGCCCGGTTGATCCTTTTGCGGGGGCACCAGATGCGGAATATTAATTTAACCTGTGAGTCCATAATTTGAACCTCAATCAATTTCTGCTGAGCGGTTTGGTCTATCTGGTGGCCACGGTTATTTCTGCTCCGCTGGCCAAGAAGCTTGGTCTTGGTTCAGTGTTAGGATTCCTCATTGCAGGCGCATTGATTGGCCCCAGTGTGCTTGGCTTGGTGGGCGGTGAAGGCGAAACTGTAAAGCACTTTGCTGAGTTCGGCGTTATTATGATGCTGTTTTTGGTGGGATTAGAACTTGAGCCAAGTAAATTATGGGCCTTGCGCCACGCCATTTTTGGGCTGGGATTTCTTCAAGTTGCGGGAACTGCCTGTGTTATTGGCCTTGCTTATTATATTGCGGTCCATGATTGGCGTGAGGCCATACTTGGCGGCCTCATTCTCGCTCTATCGTCGACAGCTATTGTTTTGCAAAGTATGGAAGAGCGCGGCTTTCTTAAAACCCGGGTTGGTCAATCGGTGTTTTCGGTTTTGCTCTTCCAAGATATTTCGGTGATTCCCATTTTGGCGGTGCTGCCGCTCATTGCCCTGACATCTGCACCCGACAGTGAACATTCGATGTCGCTGATTTCCGGATTGCCAATATGGCTGCAGACTCTATGTGTTCTTGCCGTCGTTGCCAGCATTGCGCTGGGCGGACGTTATTTGACGCGGCCTCTGTTTCGATTTGTGGCGGGCACCGGTTCTCGCGAAATTTTCGTGGCATTGGCTTTGCTGCTGATCGTCGGCATTACAATAGTGATGGGCTTTGTCGGTTTATCTGCTGCTCTTGGAACTTTTCTTGCAGGCGTTGTGTTGGCAGACAGCGAATATCGGCATGAATTAGAAATGGATTTGCAGCCTTTCAAAGGCTTGCTGCTGGCGATTTTCTTTATCGCAGTTGGCGCAGGCATCGATTTCAAACTTATAACTGAACTGCCGCTGGCGATGTTTGTTGGCCTTGTGCTGTTTTTAATTTTGAAATTTTGCACACAATTCATTTTGGCTCGCGTCTTCAGAATGAAAAATGAAGATGCTGTTCGTTTTAGTTTTTCACTCGCTCAAGGCAGTGAATTTGGTTTTGTTCTGGTCGGCATCGGCCTGGGGCTTGGCTTGTTGACACCAACGATTGCAGGATTGTGACTGCCATCATCGTATTGTCGATGGCGGCTTCGCCACTTCTTATGATGTTAGATGACAAAATAATTCAACCTTGGTTGGGTGCAACGGATGTTGACCGCGAAGCAGATGTGATTGAACATCAGGGCGTTGATGTAATTATCGCTGGTCACGGCCGATTTGGTATGACCATTGGACGCGTGCTGAACGCGCAGAAAATTCGAAGCGTAATTCTTGATCATGATGCAAGCCAAGTGGACGTTATCCGGAAATTCGGCATGAAGGCATTTTACGGTGATGCGTTGCGACTAGATTTGCTCGAGGCGGCAGGAGCCAAAGAAGCAAAAATTCTAATTGTCGCCATCGATGAACGTGAAAAAACCAATGCGCTCGTTCAAATTGCGCAGACGCATTTTCCAAACTTGAAAATTATTGCCCGTGCCTATGACCGAACCCATGCAATTGAGTTGTTGCGGAAGGGTGTTGGCCATGTCCACCGCGAAGTCTTTGCATCTTCTCTCAATGTTGCAACTGATGCCCTTATCGAGCTCGGAGCCTCGCAGGTTTCTGCCTCGCGAATTGCTAAATTGTTTCGGATCCATGATGAAGAGTTCTTACGCAAATCGATGGCGCTGAACGGAAATCAAAAAGCCCTCATCGATTTGGCGCGGCAAGCCCGTGCTGAAATTGCAAATGTGTTCAGTGCCGATCAAAACAAAACCGAATAAAAAAGGGCACCATTGCTGATGCCCCTAATCTCTCGCAACCTAATGTAAAAATTAGGCTTGCTTGTTCATCATGTTCTTAATGATGCCAGCAACGATCATCAACACTGCGCCGCCGATGCCGCCGCCAGCAATGTTAGAAATCATATCGCCGCCTTGAACTGCTGCGCCAGCTGCATCCATTGCGCCACCGCCCATAAGCGAGCCCAAAATTTTGCCGCCAAGACCACCGCCAACAACACCAGCAATTGTATTGCCGATTGTGCCGAGACTTTGGTTCTTGAGAAGTGCGCCAGCGCCGTTACCGCCAATAGCACCGATTACCAATTGAATAATAAGATCTTGCATTTAGAGCCTCCCAGTTGATTCGTTCTGCCCCACGGCAGAAGCACCGTTTTCTAACATTATTAACCGGAGATACCAATGGGCAACATACAATCTAAGGAGGTAGTCCCAAATCGCATTCAGTATGCGTTTTCACTTTTTAAAAGTGCGAGCGGAGTTTTTGCGAGAATGTAGAGATCAAAACCGAGTGACCATTGATCAATGTAAGCAAGGTCATGCTTTAAACGTTGTTCCAATTTTTCGTGTGTGTCTGTTTCTCCGCGCCAGCCATTGATCTGGGCCCAACCGGTAATGCCGGGCTTCACTTTGTGCCGCGCAAAATAACCATCGACCACTTCATCATAAAGTGTGCCTGCGGCTTTTGCTTGCGTGGCATGGGGACGTGGTCCCACCAATGACAACTGCCCTGTGAGCACGTTAAAAAGTTGCGGCAATTCATCAAGCGAAGTCTTGCGAATGATGCGGCCAACTTTTGTCACCCTCGGATCATTCTTGGTCACAAGTTTTGCGGCGGTTGCATCAGTCTTGTCAGTATACATGGACCGAAATTTATAGACTTCGATCAGTTCATTGTTGTAGCCAAAACGCTTCTGCTTGAAAATTGCAGGACCCTTACTTTCGTAGCGCACAGCAGCGGCAACAATCAGCATCACAGGTGATAGTGCTATCAAAGCGGCGAGCGCAAGTATTCTGTCGACCGTATCCTTTGTAAATTGGCTCCAGCTGCTGAGTGGACGATCGAACACAGACAGCAGCGGCAAATCTCCAAGATAAGTGTAAGCACGTGGCGACAATTTGAGTTGCGCTGCTTGACCACTTACGCGGATATCAATTGGAAGTTCCCAAAGTCTTTTGAGAATTTGCAACAAGCGCAGTTCAGCGGTCATGGGAATGGCAACAATAATTAAATCAACCGGATTGGTCCGGGCGTAATCTGCGAGCGATGAGATCTTGCCAATTTTTTTGTGTTTGCGCACAGATTCAGGGCTGCGGCTATCATAGCGATCATCAAACAGACCAACGATTTCGATGTCGATGTCTTTGGATTTTTCGAGTGTTGTGATGGCGTCTTCAGCAGCTTTGCCTCCCCCAACAATGGCAATTCTCTTGCGATAATTATTTTGGTTGGCACTTGGCCTTGTCCAAAACAACACAATGGTGCGGGTCAAAGCAATGTGCAGGCCGGTTAAAACCAACCATATTTTCATCCAGTTGGCGGAGTATCCATGGCTGATCATCCCTGATGCTAGATAATATATGTAGCCAGAAATTGCGACCGCGGCAAAGGCATTGCCTATCGACCTAAGATTGTTGCTCATAAATCTTGGTTCATACTGGCCCAAGCTGCGCAACGAAAACAGAGTTGCAAATGCGAGAGTGAGTGTCGACACACCGATGATGCCGGGAGTCGCTGCGGTGAAATTCAGTGCTGTGTTGGCACTGGCATACATTGCAATCAAACTTAAGGCCGCCGCATCGGCCAGCTTCAGTAAACGCTTTACAACTTCACCATCGGATTGCCGCATAATTTCATCCCACTTCACACTTAAAGAAAATCTATGGCGAAACAGATTTAATTTTTTGGACGAATTGATGAAATGCGAACAGGTTCAATTTACTTTTTCGAACCACAGTAAATGAAGCGTTAGCAATATCTCTCAAGTTTGAACGATTGCCGTAAAATCTTCAAAGTGGATCGGCGCTGAATGTATCGCAGTCTTTTAAGGTTTGAGCGGCCAAACCTTGCTTAAACCATTTTACGCGCTGGGCTGATGTGCCGTGGGTAAAGGTGTCTGGAACGGCATAACCTTGGCTGCGCTTTTGTAACCGATCATCCCCAATTTGGCTGGCTGCATTCAAGGCTTCTTCAACGTCGCCTGATTCCAAAATGTGTTTGGTGGCGTCAGCTTCGGTTGCCCAAATGCCTGCAAAACAATCGGCCTGTAATTCCATTTTTACAGACAATGCATTGCTTTCTGCTTCCGATGCGCGTGAGCGAGCTTGTTGCACTTGGTCTGCAATGCCCAGAAGTGTTTGCACATGGTGACCAACTTCGTGGGCGACAACATAAGCCTGGGCAAAGTCGCCGGGGGCGCCCAATTTGTTTTTCATGTCTTGATAGAAAGCCAGATCGATATAAACTTTGTGGTCGGCAGGGCAATAAAACGGACCCATGGACGATTGCGCAGTGCCGCAACCTGATTGAGTGAAGCCTGTGAACAACACCAATGGAGGCTTTTCATATTGTTGGCCCATGTCTGTGAATACTTTGGACCAAACGTCCTCGGTTGATCCTAAAACGCGGGCAACAAAGTCTTTACCTGCATCAGTTGTGGTCACATCATTTCCCGCCACACCGATGTTGACATCAGCGGCAGGTCCCGCTTGCCCCACTTGGGTATTGCCTGTTGTGTCTGGCAGTTGAATTTGCGTGTTGCCACCCGGCAATGAAAATCCACCGCCGTTAATGACATTGATGAGATCAAGTCCAACAAAGAACTTCAAAGCAAAATATATCAAAGCCAAAATGACAATGCCGCGAAAGCCAAGGGCTCTGAACAATACCGGTAGCAATGCGCCAACGCCACCCAAGCCACCCAAGCCGCCGCCACGGCCACCCAAATCAGACATGCCGCCACCGCCACCGCCCAGTCCGCCGTCTTGACCGCGTTGGTCTTCTACATTGTCACTTGGCTTTTGATTGTCGAGACGCATGGGGTAACTCCTAAAATTCGCTTTGCATGAATTTGAAGCTTCTCTTAGAGTTTTGCAAGGCTGGTTTTGCAATATATCACAACTGCGCTAAGAGGCAGGAATTATGACCGATAGACTCATCATTGCACTGGCCCAGTTAAATCCCACAGTTGGCGGCGTTGCGGCCAATTATACCAAAGCAAAAGACGCAATTTCGAAACTTGAAAATGTAGATTTGGTTTTGTTTCCAGAACTTTTCATGGCCGGTTATCCGCCAGAAGACTTGGTGTTGCGTCCGTCTTTTGTGAAAGCGTGTAAAGAAGCTGTTGAAACACTCGCGCAAGACTTTGCATCAGGCCCTGCCATTCTCATGGGCTTGCCATGGCGCGAGGGTGATAAATTACACAACTCTGTGGCGCTCTTAATCAACGGTAAAATTGAAACTCTTCGCCATAAATTTGATTTGCCGAACTATGGCGTGTTTGATGAAAAGCGGGTGTTTCAGCCCGGCCCTGCTCCCGGCCCCATCTCGTTTAAAGGCGTTCGCATCGGCGTTCCGATTTGCGAAGATATTTGGACTGAGGAAACCTGCGAGACTCTTGCTGAAACCGGTGCCGAGATTTTGCTTTCGCCCAATGGTTCGCCGTTTGAACGTAACAAAGACGATGTGCGCTTAAATTTAGTTGTTGCACGCGTATCCGAAACTGGATTGCCGCTGGCTTATCTCAATCAAGTCGGCGGACAAGATGAACTGGTGTTTGATGGCGCATCATTTGTGCTGAATGCTGATCGTTCGCTGGCCTTGCAAATGCCAATGTTTGAAGAAGCCGTGGCCATCACCGAATGGGTGCGTGGTGAAAACGGCTGGAGCATGACGGCTGGTGAAGTTTCTAAGCTGCCAGAGAATGAAGAAGAGACGTGGAAGGCTTGTGTGCTTGGCCTTCGTGATTATGTCGATAAAAACAAATTCCCCGGCGTGGTTTTAGGGATGTCGGGCGGTATTGATTCAGCAGTCGTTGCAGCCATGGCGGTTGATGCGCTGGGTGCATCGCGCGTGCATTGTGTCATGCTTCCTTATGACTACACCAGCCAAGACAGTTTGGTGGATGCCAAAGAGTGCACAAAACTCTTAGGTGCGCGTTATGATGTGATTCCGATTAAGCAACCCGTCGAAGGTTTCCTGTCATCATTGGGCCCCATGTTTGCTGACACCACGTCTGGCGTGACTGAGGAAAACTTGCAAAGCCGTTCACGCGGCGTGGTGCTCATGGCCATTTCGAACAAGTTTGGCTCCATGGTTCTCACCACCGGCAATAAGAGCGAAATGAGTGTGGGCTATGCCACTCTCTATGGCGATATGAATGGCGGCTTCAACCCGATCAAAGATGTTTATAAAATGGAAGTTTATCGCTTAGCCGCGTGGCGCAACACGCAATCCCATGTGATTCCTGAACGCATCATCACCAAAGCGCCAACGGCTGAACTTCGCCCCAACCAAACTGATCAAGATTCATTGCCGCCTTATGCTGTGTTGGATGATATTCTTGAAGGCTTGGTGGAGCGTGAGCAATCACTTGCCGAAATCGCCACGCGCGGGCACGATCCGGTTTTGATCAAGCGCATTCAGCACATGCTTTATGTGGCTGAGTATAAGCGCAGGCAAGCGGCACCCGGGGTTAAGATTACGCGACGGAACTTTGGGCGGGACCGACGTTATCCCATTACCAATGGCTTTAGGGATATCATCCTTTAGAGACATACCTAGACTATCGGTTGCCTTTGGCGCGATTGTGGGAGACGCAGAGCATTTGGCAGTTCTTAGCCGTGCTCTCGCCACCCTTGCTCCATGCCGAAACGTGATCAGCGTCCATTTCGGCAAGTTTCCATAACTTGCTTTTATTAGCGTCGTGACCAAGTGCGCAGAGTGGGCAATTGGATATGCTTTTGGCTGCGGCAGTTTCAGTCTGCTTGTGGTAGACAGACTTCTTGGTCGCGTCGTCGAACACGCGTACATTCAAGAGTCTCAATTCTTGAGAGTCGCCGAGAATGAATTCGAAGATGCCACTATGATTATTGACATACGGGTCGCCATAAAGCTGCTTGACCTTGGCATCGACCTTGGCCGGATCATATGAAGTGGAGTGGAATTTCTCGTATAGTCGTCCCCACTTCAGCCCCTGCATTTCCTTCTCAAAGTCTTGGAAAACGGTCGATACCCAGTCGATTACGCTGTTGAAGTAATTCCTCAGCTCATTGATGTTGGTTTCATAGCGATGACTGTTCAAATAGTTGCCAATTTCTTCTTTACTTACCCAATCTAGCGCCTCCTTCAGGAAGTCCTGCCGATTTGCGCTGCCCTTGATGAATGCGCTCCATTTTTGGATATTAGCATTCCGGCTGTTGCTGAACTCGGCCTTGGCAAGCGTCACAAACGGCCCAGAGTAAATGGCGTTCAGCACTTCCTGTTCGTTGAGTGGTACGCCTGCGATGTTGATAGTCTGGAACCATTGCTTGATCTCGGTCTCGGTTCCCTCGCACTCATAGATTAGCAGTTTCGAGTCACGAATTTTTGCTTGTTGATCGAGGGGCAGGCTGTCGAAGTTTTTCGGATTGCCATTGTCCATGATCGCGAATTTGTTCGTAACGAAACGCCCGATACTGGTGATGCGCTGTTGGCCGTCTAACACCTCGAACTTTCCGTCGACGACTTTGTTGAAGTAGATTAGGCCGAGCGGATATCCTTTGAGCAACGAGTGGATAACAGCCGCCTCTCTCTTTCCATCGCTCTCCGCATAAATATAGTTCCGCTGGTACTCTGGCTGAATGGTCAGCTTTCCACTGAGGCCAAACAGACCCTTTGCCTGTAATTCATTGTACACAAAGCCTTTGCAGATTTCGGCGACTGTGATGTTCGTTCTGAGGGTGGTTTCCACTACTTCTTTATGCCTTTTGAATTTGGTGTGCGGCGGCGAATAACGATTCTGTCGTACATTCGACGATAGTTGCCATCACCGATTGCTATGTAGAAACGCGGTCCTCCCTGCGAGTAGCTTCCCTTTTTTGCTATCTGAGACATGGGGGCACCGAGCGTCATGCTTGAACCCAAAATCTCGAACTGGTCTGGATTGTATTTATCAAGGAAGGTTATAGGAACCCCAATTGCACCATCATAGTCGTTGGGGATAGCATCTGTGAATGGCGACTCGATAGCGTCGTAGTTGGCGTAACGGTCGTACTCCGTCTTTCCCTTGATTTCCTTGTGTTTGCTGAACTTAAGGTTGTCTACCATTGACATAAGGGGCAACTCAAAGTGTCTGCGGCCATGGTCCATGTTTGTGTACCAGCGAACACCCTTAACCCGGATGAACTTATCACCGTTTTCGTTAACACGCCAACCGACTGCAGTAATTGGATAGTGGTTAGGAACCCTGAACTCACGATCGCCACTGTGAATAGTTACACCCATCCACAACTTGTCAGCACTTATAAGCGGGAATATCTCCTTATAAGTGATAGCTTGGACGCTACCAATGATTAAAAACTTCTTTTGATGCTCAACGAGTTGGGCGACGAACTCGCGAAAGAGCGAGAATGGTGGGTTGGTGACAACGATATCTGCCTCTTTTAGGAGTGCAACGCACTCGGGGCTGCGAAAGTCACCACCTTCTTTGAGCGCAATGCGTTTATGAGGGTTCTGCTCTAGAAAGAGCCTCACATCATCGATTCCGGTTGCTCCATCTCCGTTGATATCCGTCACTTCCTCAATCTGGACGACGATTGCCTTGGGTTTTTGGCGCTCGCCATTGCCCTCGTTGTACTCACCGAACGTTAGTTGTGCGCCTGCAATTGGGGAGCCGTCGTAGCTGGTGCTGACAAGCTTTTTCAGCCCAAGCTTGTTGAAATTAGCAGCAAAGTATTTGAAGAAATTGCTCTCAAAGGGGTCGTCGCAGTTGCAGTAAACGACCTTGCCACGAAAGGTATTGGGGTCGAATTCGAGGTAAGCCTCAACCTCTTTCTGGATATCGACGTATTGCGTGTAGAACTCGTCCTTCTTCGCGGTTTTTGCAGCACCTAGTCCAGCATTCATCGATTTGCTTTCCGCTTTCGGCGGCAAACTGGCAGTCTGTCCGAGGCTAGCTGTTACGGGCCGCCGCGCTACGATCTTCGCCATCTAGCTAGTTTACTCCTACTTGGTTCGGCTAAACAAAATCAGGCCGAAGCGTTGCAATAGACCTAGAACGCAGTTCGCAATATTAATCAACAGTATTCTGTTTATAATTTTGGCCCTGCTTTTCTGACTTCCCACTTGACAATGTTCTTTGTTTGTTCTAGGCCCAAGTAAAGGAGAAATTGCGCGATGGATTGGGCCAGAGCTGTTGACATAAACCGAATTGCTCTCACCCGCGTCGTAGCGGAAATTTTTGCGTTGATTGGTTTGGTTGCTGGCGGGCCTTTGCCGCACCGGGTTTATCTAGCCGCTGAACGGCTGTTGCGGCCCACTGAATCTGCTTTGCGCCGTTTGATCATTATTGCAGCGCGCGGGCTGGTTGTGAAACCGTCGGTTCCGCGTCCCATGCCGCTGGGCTTGGTGATTGCTGCTGGGGCCAAGAGACGGACGCTATTTCCCCTTTTCGACACAAGGAAGAGGTTTGATTTTACTGAACCTGAAAAGCCTCTGTTTGTGATGGTGAAAACTTATTCCAGCAATCCCTTCAACCCATTTGAACAAACTAATCTGCGCCGAACGCAGGAGCCTACGGACCTCGATTATACTCTGAGATTCCAGCGAAGATTGGCTGCAGTCAAACAAGCACTCGAAACTTTGCCACACCAAGCAAGGCGCATGGCTCGCTGGCAGGCCAAGCGCAAAGCCATGAACAATCCCAAATTCAAATTGCCCTTGCGCCCGGGTCGTCCGCCGGGTTACCGCGATAAACCGCACTTGGAAATCGACCTCGTCCTCACCGAATGTCACGCACTTGCTTGGGATGTTCTCAGCGAAAATTCATCTTGATTAACGCTCGACATGTTTGGGCAAACTATCATCCCAGCAAAAGTCGGGACCCATACTCATGGGTTCACGGCCAGAATTCGGGTTCTAACTATAAATCTCCACGCTCGCCTGCGCTGCTTCTGAATACCTGTTGCCATGGGCGAAGCCTACGGGGAGAATTTTTTCGATTTCAGCTCTGTTTTGCGCCGTGAGCTTTATTTCTGCTCCGGCTGCATTGATGGCCAAGTGTTCTGGGCTGCGAGTTCCTGGAATAGGAATCAGGTGATCGCCTTGATGCAAAACCCAAGCTATTGCCAAGCTCGCAGGTTTCCATCCATGCGCTCTGGCATAGGTCTTAAATTTTTCAGTCTCAATCATATTGAACCTATAATTGGGTTCCTGAAAACGCGGCAGGGTGCGGCGGAAATCTGCTGGTTGCAATTTATCAACATCGATTGCCACATCACCTAACGTGCCTCTGGCCAATGGCGAAAACGGAATGAAGGCGGTACCCAGTTTTTTGCAGGCCTGTATCAATCCCAGTTCTGGCAAACGGCACCAAAGTGAATACTCATTCTGCACTGCTGCCACGTGGCCCACAGCACTGGCGCGAACCAATGAAGCCGGCGAAATTTCCGAAAAACCAATCGCTTTGATTTTCCCCTGCTGCTTAAACTCCAGCAGTGTTTCCATCACATCTTCAATGGGCAAATCAAACTGACGGCGGTGAATGTAATAGAGGTCGACGCAGTCCACGGCTAGCCGCTGCAATGAAGAGTCAATACATTCGGTCAGAAATTTTTTGCTATTATCAACACCGCGAGGATTGGGAACGATGCCGCCTTTGGTGGCAATTACAAACCTTTGTTTGGCGCTTGGATTGTTTTTCAAGTATGCGCCAATTACTGTTTCTGAGATGTATGGCCCATAAATCAACGCCGTATCAATAAAATTCACGCCTATTTCTTGCGCCAAATCCAACGTGCGGTGGCTGGTGGCTTGGTCTGTTTCGCCGGAAGTTCCGGCAAAACTCATGGCGCCGAAGCCAATTTCGCCCACCATGGGGCCGCCTGCTCCTAATTGCCGCTGCTTCATTTTTTATTCTCCATTCTTGACGGATAGATGAGAGACGGCTACCGCATACCGCTATGAATATAGTTCGCTTCGCACCATCGCCCACCGGCCGCATTCACATTGGCAATGCCAGAGCCGCCTTGCTAAATTGGTTGTTTGCTTTGAAAACAGGTGGGCAATTTATCCTGCGTTATGACGATACCGACACGGCGCGGTCGACGCAAGAATTTGCTGATGGAATTGCCACCGATGTAGCATGGCTTGGCATTCAACCTCACCGCATTGAATGGCAGTCGAAACGGTTTGATCGCTATGATTTGGTGGCTGATGATTTGCGGGCGCGTGGATTTCTCTATCCTTGCTATGAAACCGCCGATGAATTGGACCGTCGCCGCAAACGCCAACAGGCCCGCGGACTGCCACCGGTTTATGATCGCGCTGCCTTGAAACTGACCAAGGAAGAAACTGAAGCGTTTTTGGCCGAAGGTCGCAAGCCGCATTGGCGCTTTAAATTGAAACATGAAGATGTGACGTGGGATGATATGATCCGTGGTCCAGTGCACATCAATTCTTCGACGCTGTCTGATCCAGTTTTGATCCGCGAAGATGGCACATATCTCTATACGTTACCGTCAGTGATCGACGATATTGATTTCGAGATTACCCATGTTATTCGTGGTGAAGACCATGTTGTGAACACGGCTGTGCAAATTGAAATAAGCGAAGCGATTTCGGGCGCGTCGCCAATTTATGCTCATTATAGTTTGTTGACAGGAGCTGACGGCAAAGGCCTCTCGAAGCGCTTGGGTTCACTTTCAATTCAACAATTTCGCGACGATGGCTTGGAAGCCATGGCCGTTGTCAGCCATGCTTCACTGCTGGGCACATCCGATAACATTCATCCGTGCACTGACATTCAGGAACTGGTTGATGGTTTTGATTTGGGGAAATTGTCTCGCACCCCTGCGCGGTTTGATGAAGCAGAATTGGCGGCCTTAAATGCCAAACTGCTGCACAAGTCACCCTGGGAAGCCGTCAAGGGCCGCGTTGAAAATGGTTCAGAAGCTTTCTGGTTGGCGGTTCGTGGGAACATTGAAAAGCTATCAGAAACAAAAGCTTGGGCTGATGTTGTGACAAATAGATTCAAGGGCGTTGTGGCGGAGGAAGATAAGGCTTTAATCGCCACTGCGCTTGCCAGTTTGCCGCCGGAACCTTGGGATGGCGCCACTTGGAAAACCTGGACAGATGCTGTGAAAGCCGCAACTGATCGTAAAGGTAAGGCGCTATTCATGCCATTGCGCTTGGCTCTTACCGGGTTAGACCACGGACCAGAATTGGCGGCTCTGTTGCCGTTGATTGGGCGTGAAAGAGTGCTTGATCGTCTGGCCTAACGGCGCAATACTCGGGTTATGATCCTAGTTGGCCAATATGACTCGCCCTTTGTGCGCCGTGTCGCTGTCACGCTGCATCATTATCACATGCCGTTTACACGCAAGCCACTTTCAGTGTTTGGTGACTTTAAAGAAATGGGTGGATTGAACCCTTTGGTGCGGGTGCCCGCACTGATTCTCGAAACTGGTGAAGTTTTGATCGATAGTGGGGCAATTATTGATCATTTAGATCACATGGCCGGGCAGTCGCGCTCTCTTACGCCGGTTCACGGGGCTGAACGTAGGAAGGTTTTAAAAACAACTGCCATTGCGACTGGTGTTATGGAAAAAGCCATGGCGACGTTTTTTGAGCGCCGTTTCCATGATCAGAAGTCGATTTCAAAAGAATGGGAATCGCGGTGTCTTTCGCAACTGAATGCGGGTTTAGTTGAGCTTGAAAAACAATGCGGCACGCCGTGGTTTTCAGATTTGCATATGACGCAATCTGATGTGAGCATTGGCTGCATGATCGGTTATATTAAATTGCGGGTGCCAGAAGTTTTCCCAACTGATAAATACCCCAAGCTTCATCGGCTGGCGATGCACTGTGAAATGCGAGAAGAGTTTGCAGCCTGCCGCCCCGGCGCAAACGAGACTGTGCCAGCTAAGTTATAAGTTGAAGAGCGGCAACGCGTTTTCCAAGTCGAGAATTTGATTATAAGCCCCAACTGGGAGCACCGAGACTTGGTGCAGCATGAGTGCATCGCGGTGGGGCTTCATGTCTGGATCGGCGATAAAATGTCTGAGTGCTAAAGCTTGCGGCAAAGCATCCCCATTGCGTGTTACAAAAGGCAAGGCCGGGACCAACGGCGAACGGGCGATTTCGACGAGTCCGTCTAAAATTTCAGGGCAGTGCTTTTTGGCAAGGCCAACACACACGGCGTCAACGGCGCAAACATCTGCATAGTTTGTGCGCACGGCCTGAAGCGAATTTCGGTGACCACCCGTAATTTTGCAGCGACGAAAGAATTCACCACCCTTCACATGTGGCGCAAAAACCAATTTCAACGCCAACATGCCCGACATGGAATCTACCGAATTTATGGCAGCGGTCGCACCATAAAAGTCAGCCAATGGTTTTTGATCGCGCGCAAAAATAATGCTGCAATAGTTAGCCCCATCACAGCCATCTGTAACATAATGTGGAGTTGCAATATATTTAAGCAAACCACTGAATTCATGTGTGAAAGGATATCCACAAGTTTGACTGAACATCAAATCAGGGCTGCGCCAAGCGGCAGCGTGATCAAGGTTGCGATCAAGCTCATGACACACGCCCCGTGATTTGGATATGGATTGCCACATCGCATCAGTGTGGACCCTAATTTCAGGCCAATCATACATGGGCAGAGATGCGACAATCATTTTCGTCCAACACTTGCGAAGCAATCTTGCTACAATATACACTCAAACCTTAACGGCAATTTGAAAATACATGATGATTTCATCTCGCGTGCCCAAAATTGAATGGCTGACGATTTTTATCATTTCGTCGGTGTACATTATTCTTGGCACATTGGTTTGGTTCCACGCGATCCTCCCGTGGTGGGTGATTTTGCCCATTGGCGCTTATACGGCGTGTCTACATTCTTCGCTGCAACATGAAGTGTTACATGGTCACCCTACGCGCAATCGCCTTGTCAACGAGGCATTGGTTTTCGTAACGCCGCATTTGTGGCTTCCCTACGGACGATACCGCGACACGCATTTGGCACATCACAATGATGCTCATCTCACGTGCCCGGTGCAGGATCCTGAATCTTACTACCTATTGCCAGAAAGCTGGGAGGCGATGGCTGGACCGAAAAAGATTTTATATCGCTTCAACAACACATTGTTTGGCCGCATGTCGATTGGGCCAGCAGTTGGGATGATCAGATTTTGGTATGCTGAATTTCAAAAAATCTCCAGAGGTGAATACCGCCTTCTGAAATGCTGGGGCTTGTATTTTCTGTCGTCATTTTTGGTGCTGAGTTATGTTGTGTGGTGCGGAATGCCGATCTCGCACTACATCGTCTTGATTGCCTATCCTGCGATTTCTCTGGCTTTGGTGCGTTCTTTTTGTGAACATCAAGCAGTTGCCGATGTGGGCGCGCGCACTATTGTGGTTGAAGCTTCACCGTTTTGGTCGCTGCTTTTTCTAAATAATAATCTCCATATCGCTCATCATGATCGGCCTTCATTGCCGTGGTATGCATTGCCAGAATTCTACCAAAATCGGCGGGGCGAGTTTTTGCGGAAGAACCACAATTATATTATGAACGGATATCGTGAAATCTTCAGGCGCTATTTCTTCGTATGCAAAGAACCTGTGTGTCATCCAAATCTGGAGTGGCTGCGCGGCAAGGAGACTTAAAATAATTGACCAAATTCACTGTGATCATTCCGACGCGAAATAGACCACAGTATTTGGCAGAAGCTGTTGCGAGTGTGCTCAGGCAATCTTTAGTAGATTTTGAGTTGTTCATTGTGAACGACGGTGACACAGCACTTCAGCCTTTCGACGATCAGCGCATTCAGATTTTAAACAACCACAGTTTGGGCGCTGTGGCGGCGCGTAATCTTGGCGTAGCTAAGGCGCGCGGCGCCTACATTGCTTTTCTTGATGATGATGATGTGTGGTCGCGCGAAGATCACCTCGCTCACGCTGCGGACACGCTTGAAAAATCGGCGGATTTTTATTTTGCAGATGGCGAAATGAAATTTCCGGACGGTTCCACAAAACTATTTGCGCAAGCTGCTGATCTGCAAAGTTTGAGGCGTGATAATACAATCCTTGTTTCGGCGATTTGTTACAAACAATCACTCCATGCGAAGCTGGGTCCATTCGACTTAAAGCTTCCTTATTACTGGGATTGGGATTGGTATTTGCGCGTCGCTGATAAAGGCGGTCAACTTTATCGCCGCGCCGTTCCTGTGGTCGATATTCGAATTCATGCGCAAAATATGTCCGGTGACAGCAACTTGTCGGCCAGGCGCGCCAATCTGAATTTGCTAGAATTGAAACACGGGCTGGCCAAAATTGAACTTAAAGGTCATCTCGACTTTGTCTAAGTGTATGTTTTCTAACGATATTATAAGCGCAACTTATTAACTAAAAATTAACGCTATTTTAAAGGCTTTTTTCACTTTTGATTCAAAATAGGCCCGAAAAATAAGGGTTTTCATGAGGTCCGCAGTCATATAGTTTCATCGCAAGTTGATTCGTAAAAGCTTAATGAGGAGAGCACTATGACTGATGAAAAAGTACTAACAGTTGCGTTGACTAAAATGGCTGCAGAAATTGCCGAAACACATGAAATGTCAAAGAAGGCCACTTCGGCTTTGTTGGCAGACTTTGTAGCATTGATTGTTACAAACCTTAAAGAAGGTCACAAAGTTCGCGTGACTGGCCTTGGCATTTTTCAAGTGAAAAAGCGCCCTGCCCGTGATGGCCGCAATCCATTGACCGGCGAAAAAATTAAAATCAAAGCTTCTAAGAAGCTGGCGTTCCGCGCTGCTAAAGAAGTTAAAGAAGCAATTTAATTTTACTTCACTTTTTTTAAGGCCTCGCAATTTGCGGGGCCTTTTTTATTGGCGGGTTTTCATTACACAAATTTAATATCGGTTTTCAATTGATAACCGTAATTCGTCAGTTAGCAATCAGCAATCCAATGCCAAAGAGCGGCACGGCTTGTTAGAAATTTTTCAAAGGACAAATAAATGACTGTAAATAAAATTGCGTTGATCTCTGGCGTTGCACTTCTTTGGGTATGTTTGAACTCCACCGTGTTTGCTGCTCAATCAATTCAAAAAGTAAAAATTGAACTCGCAGGCGAAGCTGATCAACCGATGAAAATCGTCGTAGACAGTGCACCGATAAAAGCTGGCAACGTTGTATTTGATGTGACCAACTCTGCAATCGGCACTGATCACGAAATGGTTTTGGTCAAACTGGCAAGCGCAGACAGCACAATGACGCCTGACCCCAAGACTCACCGCATTGACGAAAGCAAACTGAAGTCTTTGGGAGAAGTGGCCGGTTTGAAAGCGGGCGACACTGGCAAACTGAAAGTTAAACTTGCACCCGGTGAATATGCGCTGATCTGCAATCACAAATCACATTATGAGCTTGGCATGGCAACTCGTTTCACTGTCGTCCAATAATGCAACTTTTTTGGCTGGCTGCAATTGGCCAGCCAAAAATTTGCGTTACTCCCTCACCCATGCTGAGATGCATTTTTTGATGAAAGGTGCTTGCGTGAAAGCATTTCTAAAACGCTATGCGCGGATGCTCAGTGTTCTCACTGTTTTGGGCGCGGGAGCTGCTTGGATAGCAAGCATACCCCATCCTTACTCTGCGACTGATCTGCCGCTGCACACAGCAAACACAGAAAACGGAAAGTTGCTTTACAATATCGGCGGCTGCATATCGTGCCATGCGGCAGGCCCACAGGTGAAGGTGGCTGACCTTAAATCGCCTGCTGGCGGCAAGCCTCTTGTCACTCCTATTGGCACACTTTTTCCACCCAACTTAACCTTCGATCCCGAAACTGGTTTGGGCAAATGGACGGATGTCGATTTTGTCAACGCCATGCAGAAAGGGCTCAGTCCGAATGGCGACCATCTTATTCCGGCATTTCCATACACATCTTACGCCCATATGAGCATGGGTGATGTTTTAGACATCAAAGCCTATCTTGCGACGTTGCCAATTGTTCAAAACCCAGACACTCCTCACGCTGTTCCGCTATTGCCCGTCGTTAGGCGGGGTTTAGGTTTGTGGAAGTGGATTGGTTTGTACGAAGATACCTTCAAGCCAGACCTCAATAAAACTGCCAGCTGGAATCGGGGCGCTTATCTGGTGGCGGGTGCGGGGCACTGCTCCGAATGTCACACCCCGCGCACATTGTTCATGAGCAGCGACATATCGCGAATGTTTGCAGGCGGCCCACACCCTGAAGGCAAAGGCAAGGTTCCTTCACTTCGTGATTTGGTTGGCCGGGGTCGCTATAAGGATCAGGCAGATTTGGTGCTGGCTTTCCAAAATGGGGAAGAATTAGGTTATGATAAAATGGCGTCCGGAGGCATGGGTGAGGTGCGAAGTCACATTGCCTCGCTGCCTGAAGCAGATATCAGTGCGATTGCCGAATTTATTTTATCTTTGAAGTAAGAAAATCGACGGCGCACCCACATCATCGGACACCACCTTACATGAGCAGACATCATCTTGAAAATCACAATGCGCACCGGGTTGGCTGGTTGCGAGCTGCGGTGTTGGGAGCCAATGATGGTTTGATTTCCACAGCGAGCTTGATTTTAGGCGTTGCCAGTGCCCATGCGTCCGACAGCAACGTTTTAATCGCGGGCACTGCAGGCCTTGCTGCTGGTGCCATGGCCATGGCGGCTGGTGAATATGTTTCAGTGAGTTCGCAGGCTGATACCGAGACTGCTGACCTCGCACGTGAGCGCAAAGAACTGGCAGAGCAGCCAGAATTTGAACTTAAAGAACTTTCAGCATCTTTTGTGGCCCGAGGTGTTTCATCTGCAACAGCTTTGCAAGTTGCCAAAGAACTCACGGCTGCTGATGCCTTGGGCGCCCATGCGCGCGAAGAACTTGGCATTACAGACATGACCACAGCAAGACCTTTACAGGCCGCCATAACTTCAGCGATTACATTTTCAGTTGGCGCGGCACTGCCCTTGGCCGTGGTTTTTATGTCACCATCGACCACACTCATCCCCGCAATTTTGATCACTACGCTGCTTTTTCTCGCGTTGCTCGGGGGTCTGGGTGCTTATGTTGGTGGGGCCAATATATTTAGGGCCACTTTTCGTGTTGCCTTCTGGGGTTTGGTTGCCATGGGCATTACCGCAGGTGTCGGCGCATTGTTCGGAACCGTCGTTTAACCGAGGGTGAATTCATTTCAACGCTCGTGTTGATTGCGATCACAAGTTTGCCCAGCTATTGTCTTTGAAATTTCAAATGCAGGATAGCTTAAAATGAAAAATTCAGCGCGCGTTGTGGTGATTGGTGGCGGGGTTGTTGGCTGCTCAGTTCTTTATCACCTCACCAAAGCCGGGTGGACGGATGTTGTTTTAGTTGAGCGTGACATTCTTACCTCTGGCTCTACCTGGCATGCGGCTGGTGGTTTTCACACGCTGAACGGCGATCCGAACGTGGCTAAGCTTCAAGGCTATACCATTGGGCTATATGATGAGCTTGAAAAGATATCTGGTCAGTCTTGCGGGCTTCATCGTTCGGGCGGATTGATCTTAGCTGAAACGCCTGAACGCCTCGAATGGTTGAAGATGGCCCATGCCCGGGCGCGCTATCTGGGCCTCGAAACTGAAATGCTCTCGATGGCTGAAGCCAAAAAGCTGAACCCCTTGTTAGAAGAAAAATATTTTATTGGTGCAATGCTGGATGCTGCTGATGGCAATCTTGATCCTGAAGGCACCACCCATGCATATGCAAAATCCGCACGCATTGCAGGCGCTGAAATTTATCAAGGCACGCGTGTTACAGAATTGCAGCACCGCAAAGATGGCTCGTGGGATGTGATCACTGAAAAGGGCAACATTCATGCCGAGCATGTGGTGAATGCCGGTGGCCTTTGGGCCCGTGAAGTGGGCCGCATGGTGGGCTTGGAACTTCCGGTGCTGGCCATGGCGCACCAATATCTGGTGACTGATGACATGCCAGAGGTGATTGAGTTTAACAAATCACACGGCCATGAATTGCCGCACATTATCGATTTCAAATCTGAAATCTATATGCGTCAAGAGCGCTCTGGTTTGGTGTTGGGAACTTATGAAAAGGAATGCGTTCCGTGGTCGCCTAAAACCACGCCGTGGGAATTTGGCCGCGAATTGTTCCAGCCTGATCTTGATCGGATCGCGCATAATCTTGAGCTCGGTTACAAGCATTTCCCTGCTCTGGCCAAAGTTGGCATCAAGAAAGTGATCAACGGTCCGTTTACATTTACGCCAGATGGCAACCCTCTTATGGGCCCGGTGCAGGGCGTGCAGAATTTCTGGCTGGCTTGCGGTGTTCTTGCTGGCTTTAGCCAAGGCGGTGGCGTTGGTTTGGCCCTGTCGCAATGGATGGTGAATGGCGATCCGGGCTTTGATGTGTGGGCGATGGACAATGCACGTTATGGCGAGTGGGCCACGCGCAGTTACACCAATGAAAAAGTACGCGAGACTTATGGGCGTCGTTTTTCAATTCAATTCCCTAATGAGGAATTGCCTGCAGCACGGCCACAACAAACCACGGCGCTCTATGACACGATGGTGGCCCAGGGTGCAGTGATGGGCAATAGTTGGGGCTTGGAAACTCCTCTGTGGTTTGCGCCCAAAGGTGTTGAACCCAAGGACATCGTGTCGTTCCACCGCAGCAATGATTTTGCACACATCAAAGCCGAAGTGCTGGGCACCCGCAATGGCGTAGGCGTGACTGAGATTGCCAACTTTGCAAAATACCGGTTCTCGGGTTCGGGCGCGGAAGCCTTCCTGTCGCGCATGATGACCAACAAAATACCGAAAGTGGGTCGCATCGTTTTAACGCCGATGCTGAATGAAAATGGCAAATTGATCGGCGATTTCACCATTGCCAAAGCTGCCGCCGAAACTTTCTATATGTGGGGTTCCAGCCAAGCGCAGATTTATCACATGCGCTGGTTTGAACAGCACCAGCCAAAAGATGGCTCGGTGGTGATCGAGCGGCTCGATATGGGCTTGGTCGGCCTCTCCATCGCGGGTCCAAAATCGCGCGCGGTTCTGCAAGCGTTGACAGATGAAGATGTGTCGAACGCCGCGTTCAAATTTATGGACCATCGCGCCTTTGAAATTGGCAACTGCCCTGCCCTCATCAACCGCGTCACCTACACTGGTGATCTGGGTTATGAAATTTGGGTGAAGCCAGATTACCAACGCCGCCTTTATAAACAGATTATGAAGGTGGGGGCTGAACATGGCATCGTGAACTTCGGAATGCGGGCCCTGCTCACGATGCGTTTGGAAAAAAACTTCCCGACTTGGTATCGCGAATTGCGCCCCATCTATGGTGCGTTTGAAGCGGGAATGGACCGCTTTGTTGATCTCACCAAAAATGATTTCATCGGGCTTGAAGCTGCTCGAGCGGAAAAAGAATCTGGCGGAAAACTGCGACGGGTCTCAATGGTCGTTGAAGATGGCGACTGCGATGTGATTGGCGACGAACCCATCTGGCACAAAGGCAAAGTTGTGGGTTGGGCGACATCTGGCGGCTATGCGCATTATTTAAGCAAGTCCATGGCGCAAGGTTACGTGCCAAAAGAACTGGCTGATGAGACAGGTTTCGAAATCGAAATCATCGGCGAAATGCGCAAAGCAACAATTGTGCATGAGCCACTGTTTGATCCGAAGGGGGAAAGGATGCGGAGCTAAGCGCTCCGCCCATAAAACCCCATTTGGTCTTCCTTGGTGAACACCACACCGGGCCTGTCGAAATAGCTGAACACTGTAATCAAGCGCTCTTTGTTGCCGCGCACGGTTGAGACTTTATGGGCGGTGTTTTTGCCGCGAAATACATTCAGCGTTCCCGCACTCACTTCCAGGGTTTGTACGTCAGGGTCTTGGTTGCGCAGGAGTTTCGCCACGCCGTCATAATTCGGATTATCTTCAGTGCGCAGATCCGTGCGATAGACGAAATCGCCGCCCTGCTCTGGGGCTTGCAGAAGCAATGTGGTGGTGAATTCACTGCGGTCAAAATGCCAGTTTAAAGTTTCACCATCGCGGTAGGCCATCACATTCACACGGGCGAGCGCATCACGCATGGGATAGAGCGCTGACTTGCCCATGGTGGCGGCGAGGAACATAATGAAGGGCGACCATTCATAAATCCACATGATGGTGCTTTGCGAAATTTGATCGGCACACACAGTATGGTTGATGGTGTCCACCTTCACCAAAGCTGGATGATCTGGCGCCAATTCGGGAATTTCTTTACGGAAATAAATGTTGTGGCTGCGCTTATGAACGAAAGATAACGTGTCCATCACAGGTTGAATTTCAGCCACTGTTTTCGTCAAGGCTGCAGGCTTCACTAAACCTTCGAGATTATACATGCCGTCTTTGACCAGATCAGCTTTACAGCGAGCGACAAGAGTGTCCCATGCTGGGGTGCCCGGCTTGTTTAACGGGTAGCGTTCAAGGTCCAGAATATCATCCATCATTTAAACTCCAAGGCAGCGTCGCTCACGTGATCCCAGATTGCTAGCGCAAATGTGCGCAACACATAAAGATGAAATATTTCACCAGCCACACAATGGATGAGCACTGGCACGTGGTGGATGCCCGTCATCACAAAAGTGCCGGGTTTGAATTCGCTTTTGTGAAAATCAATGGCAGCGCATTTCGCCAATACATCGCGGGCGGAACTGCCTGAGATTTCAATGCGGGTGCGGCTCGAGGAGAGTGGGGTTACAAAACAATTTGGTGCTTCTACGGCTTCATTCAGCGACCAGATTTGTGTGGGGCTCACACGCAAGAGATTGTCTTGCACAATGCCGACACGGGCCGGCAATTTGCCCAGCGCTTTCCTTAAATCTTTTTCGGAACCTGCATATTGCGTCAGCGTGAAATCAGGGGCTTCAACAATCGTAAGCTGACTGCTGCTATAGGGCTTGGCGCTGAGTAACGCTGATAAGGCATTAAGCATGGAGACGCTCCCCAGCTTTGTCGATGAAGTGCGGCGAGACAATGCGGGCTTTCACATTTTCATTCTTCAACGGGAAAGCGCAGATGATGTCTTCGCCTTCATGCTTTAAACCACCATTGTATAATGCGAGGGCGATGAATTTATTGAGTTCAGTGGACCAAGTGACAGAGGTTATATAGCCACGGCCATGGCCTTTAATTTCGTCTGAAGCTGCAAATAATATCGCACCGCCGCGCAGTCTCTTGCCGTCTTCCATACATTCAATGCCAACAAGGCTCCAGCGTTCGGGGGCTTGGCAATCCTCACGGAAACGAAGCGCCTTGCCCACATAGTCTTTTTCTTTGCCGGCTATTTTGCCAAGGCCCAAATCATCCAGTGTGTTGCGATGATCAAGATCAGCACCCGCCACATGGCCCTTTTCGATCCGCAGTGAAGCGAGGGCTTCCAGACCATAGGGCTTGATGCCGAGCGAGTCGGCCCGCAGCAAAATATGTTCCCACAAAGCAGTGGTATAATTGGCTGGGCAATGCACTTCATACGCAAGTTCGCCTGAGAATGAGAGACGCAAGATGCGAGCAGGCACACCTTCGAATTCAATATCCATGACACCCATATAAGGCAGGGCTTCGGTGGTTATATCCAGATTGGGAAATGCCAGTTGCAAAGCGCGACGCGAATTTGGCCCGCTCACAGCCATACCGCCCCACTCATCCGTGAGCGAAGTCACATGCACATTCAAATCAATCCAGTGCATTTGCAGAAGGAATTCAAGCCAGCTCATCACCTCGCCCGCTTGGGCTGTTGTGGTGGTCAAGTAAAATTGCGTATCGGATATTCTTGATGTGGTGCCATCGTCCAACACGATGCCATCATCATTAAGCATCACACCATAGCGGGCGCGGCCCACGGGCAATTTGGCAAAACCATTGACATAGACGCGGTTGAGAAATTCCGCTGCGTCTGGCCCTTGCACATCAATTTTGCCAAGCGATGAGACATCAGAAATACCCACATTCTGGCGCACCAGTTCCATCTCTTTTATGTAGGCAGTTTCAGGCGAATTGCCTGCCCACTCATAATACCACGCGCGCATCCAGAGGCCGGCTTCAATGAATGTTGCACCGTTGGCCACATGCCAATCGTGCAAGGGAGACAGGCGTTTTGGTTTAAAATGCGCGCCCACACTGCGGCCCGCAATGGCCCCAATGGTGAGCGGGGCATAAGGCGGGCGGAATGTGGTAGTGCCGGCCTCGTTCATGGGAAGCCCGCGCAAATCAGCCATCATGGCAAGGGCATTAATATTCGAAGTTTTGCCCTGATCAGTGCCCATACCCAGTGTGGTGTAGCGTTTTAAATGCTCGACGCTAAGATAACCTTCTTGATGCGCCTGCTTGATATCTTTGGTGGTCACATCATTTTGGAAATCAACAAAGGCATGTTTATCTGCAGGCACAGTCCATTGCAGTTCAATGCTATAGGCACGATCTTCGCGCATTGCTGGAAGTTCAATTACTTCAAGTTTTTTGTCGAACCCCAGAAGCTCAAGTGCGGCACGCGCTGCTGTTTCGCCTTCACGGATAGCGGCCATCGCGCCGAAAGTTCCGTTCACACCGCCCGCGCCAAAATGCGAAGGCACAAAACCACCCGGCACAAAGGCTGAAATCTTTTCAATATATTTTGGCTTGATGCCACCATGCGATGTGAGATGCACCACGGGGCTCCAACCGCCACTCATGGCAAGCACATCACATTCGATAGTGGCGGCATGGCGGCCAGCCAGACGCACTGCGCGGATTTGCTTTTCGCCGATGACATTGGCGATGCCCGAACTCGGGAAAATTGCAATGCCGAATTGAGCGGCTTTAGCAAGAAGATCGCCAGATAAAGTTGCGCGCTGTTCGGCAACGGTGACCGCCACATCGGCCTCTGCGAGATCGAAGGCCGTTTGGTAAGCGCTATCATTGTTGGTGACGATCACAGCGCGTTTTTTCGGCGCCACTCCGAAACGATTAAGGTAGGTGCGGACGGCAGACGCGAGCATAACACCGGGGCGATCGTTGTTTCCAAATACTAAGGGTCGCTCAATTGCACCCGTTGCGAAGATGATAGTTTTGGCTCGGCATTGTTCTAAAATCATCGCAGCTGGATGTTTTTGTGGACTGCAATTGAGCACGACGAGGTTGCCGTCATAAATGCCCTGCGCAGTGGTGCGCTTTAACACGCGACATTCTTTGTGCGATTCAAGTTCAGAAATTTGTGATTTGCGCCATTGCTCAAGCATTTCAATGCCGGAGGATAGAAGACAGCCACCCAATTCGAAATCTTGCTCAGCTAATATCACGCGCAACCCGCTTCGTGCGGCGGTGACGGCAGCAGCAAGGCCTGCTGGACCAGAGCCAATCACCAGTACATCGCAGAATGTATAGCGCTGTTCGTACCTGGCAGTATCCACATCAGGCACGGCCACGCCAAGGCCAGCAGCTTTGCGGATGATGGGTTCATACATCATCCAAGATTTTTTTAAGGGGCCCATGAAAGTTTTATAATAAAAACCGGCAGAGAAAATGGGCGAGAGAAATTGGTTTACGGCCATCACATCGAAAGCGAGTGACGGCCACGCATTTTGACTTTTAGCTGTAATGCCGTTTACAAGTTCAGTGATGGGTCCGATGGTATTAGGTTCAGTGCGGCCTCCCACCCCAGTGGTGAAAAGTGCGTTTGGTTCTTCCAGACCAGCGGCAATCACGCCCCGTGGACGATGATATTTGAAACTGCGGCCCAACAGAGTTTTGCCATTGGCGAGAAGTGCCGAGGCGAGTGTGTCGCCAGCGAAACCAGAGAGCTGTTTGCCATCGAAGACGAAGCTGATTGGCTTACTGCGGTCGATGTGACTAGGCTTGTTGGTCCGGCGGAAAGAAGTCATGCTCCGTCCTCAATCTCATTCGTCGCCGTATTGCGCCTCAACTTGAACCACTGCCTGCACCCAAGCGTGTGCTGCCAATACTCCGTGTGCGGACCTTTTGGGTTATCGAACATAAAGTGATAATCATGCCAAGCTTGCAAATCACCGGTGCCATGGGCGGGGCGTTGTTTGGTGGCATCTCCACCATAGCGGAATTCGGCAACGTCGCGTTCACCGCAGTGGGGGCATGGAATTCTCATTGTTTATAGGCCCAATTGCCAAGACCATATTCATCAAGCTCTTTGCCTTTTTCGAAACGGTCTAAGCTGAAATGTTTGCAGAGCTCGTGCTCTTGATCGTGGGCTATAGTGTGCGCGTATGTGTAGCCAGATGCAGGCGTGGCCTTGAAACCTTGGTAACACCAGCCGCCATTCAAATAGAGGCCTTCTGTGGGCGTCTTGCAAATGAAAGGGGAACCATCTGGCGTCATATCTTGAATGCCGCCCCAGTGACGTAACAACCTCATTCGCGACATGAAAGGTAGCAGCGTGGTGGCGCATTCCATTACGTTTTGCATACGCGGAAAATTGCCACGCTGCGTGTAAGTGTTGAAGCCATCAATATGGCCGCCAAACACCATGCCGCCTTTGTCTGACTGCGAAAGATAAAACAATTCTGCTCCCCAGCTCACCACATGATGCACAATGGGTTTCACGGGTTCGGTGACGAAGGCTTGCAGGATGTGACTTTCAATCGGCAGCTTCATGCCCGCCATTGCCGCCACATGTGATGTGTGGCCAGCCACAGCAATGGCCACTTTGTTTGACAGAATTTTTCCGCGCGAGGTTTCAATGCCGGCAACTTTTTCACCATCGCGGATGATGTTGGTCACTTCGCAGTTTTCAATAATATCAACACCAAGCTGCGAAGCGGCGCGGGCATAGCCCCAAGCCACGGCATCATGGCGCACAGTTCCGGCGCGCCGTTGATGGATGGCTCCATGTATGGGAAAACGCGCTTCTTTCGAATAATCGAGATAAGGCAGTTCCTTCATCACTTCATTGCGGTCGAGCAATTCAGCATCAATCCCATTCAACCGCATGATGTTGCCGCGCCTTGCGAAAGCATCAACTTGACCGGGGCTTACAGCCAAAGTTATCTGGCCGCGATGTGAAACCATGACGTTGAAATTCAACTCGTGAGATAGGCCTTCCCACAATTTCATTGAAAATTCAAAGAATGCTGTGTTGCCGCCAATCATATAGTTCGAGCGGATCAACGTGGTGTTACGACCTACGTTGCCGGAGCCGATGTAGGATTTTTCCACCACAGCGATGTTTTTCAGCCCATGGTTCTTGGCTAAATAATAAGCCGTGGCCAGCCCATGTCCGCCACCGCCAATGATGATGGCATCATAGGATGATTTCGGTTCCGGCTTGGCCCACGCTTCAGGCCAAGGTTCGTTTGGGCGAAGCGCGTGTCGCACCAGATTAAAAATGCTGTAACCTTTGGCCATGCAATCTCAATATCTCAGATTGTTACCAAATCAAGCATGAGATTTTTGAGCCAGTCGCGATCTTCCGCGCTCGGCCCACGAGCTAAAAATTAGAGCCATCAGACCGAACAGAACGAAAGCAATGGTGATTGGATACATGGTTCCATCATATTGCCGTCCTGCAATCCCTCCAAGTACGACAGCAATAAATGTCGATACTGCGCCAGAAATAGCTGCAGCCATACCTGCAATGTGGCCCATGGGTTCCAGCGCCATGGCGTTGTAATTCCCAAAAATCATGCCGCTGCAGAACCATGAGACAAAAAACAAACCGCCGACGACCAAAAGGGGCGGCTGGCCGTCAAAGAAGTAACACATCACCAGCATCACAAACCAAACGCAAATGAAACCCCGAAGCGCCCATTTCGAGAGTTTTCGCATACCAAGTTTCTTGACATAAATTCCATTCAAAATCATCGAGATTGCGATGGCACACGCAAGCCCGCCAAACCACAACGCAAACCCATCACCTTGCTTATATTGCTCTGCGAATATCTGCTGGGATGTGCCAAGGAAAGTTGTGAATGCTGCAAATATGAAACCACCAGCCAGAGTATAGCCAAAAGCGACCGGGCTTTTGAAAACTTCGCTGGCACTTGCCAGTAATATGGATGCTGAAAATTCTCTGCGATTTTCATCTGTCAGAGTTTCGGGTTGGCGCATGGCCAACCACATTGCAACAATGATAGCGGCCACAACAAAACCAGCGAAAATAAAGCGCCAGCTTGCGATGTAAAGAACGGCTTGTCCTATGCTTGGTGCAAAGATTGGGACCAGCATAAAGACAGACATAACAAAGGACATGATGCGGGCCATCTCTGCACCTTTGGCTCCGTCACGGACCATTGCCATTGACACAACACGAGGGGATGCTGCGCCAATGCCTTGCAACAGACGGCCTGCAATGAGCATTGGGAAAGAGGTTGAAACCATGCATAAAAGTGCGCCCGCAATAAATATCACGAGACCAACATAAATGGTCGGTTTTCGGCCAACTGAGTCCGATACGGGTCCGAATATCAGAGTTCCGATCATCAAGCCTGCAAAGAAAGCGAGGACGATAAATTGCCTGTCATTGGGATTTGCTGCCCCTAACTCAGTTGCAATGGTGCCAACGGCTGGCAACATGGTGTCGATCGACATAGCCACCAAAGCGGTGAGCATGGCGACGAGGGCAATAAATTCATTTGGGCGGGTAGTTTGCATGGAGTCCTAAATGTGGGAATGTAAAAAAAACGGACTTTAGACCTTATGAAAATTGATTCCAACACCCGCTCTGTGCAACTCGACCCGCGTGATACGCAGTTCTACTCGAACCCTTATCCATTTTATGACCGCATCCGGGAAGCGGTTCCGGTTTTCAAATGGGAAGATTATGGCCACTGGTGTTTTGCGCGTCATGACGATGTAAATTCCTTATTGCGTGATCGCCGTTTTGGACGGCAAATTTTGCATGTGGCGACTCGTGAAGAATTGGGAATGGCCGAGATTGCCGCACACCTGAAACCCTTTGCAGATCATGAGCAACATTCGCTTTTAGAACTTGAACCGCCCGTGCACACGCGTTTGCGCTCTTTAATTAACCGCGCATTTCTGTCGCGCCACATTGAACGGTTACGGCCATTAATTACGAGTCTTTCCAATCGTTTGATTGATGAATTTGAAACTTCAGGTGAGGTTGATTTGTTGACGGCTTACGCAACGCCGATTCCGGTAATTGTCATTTGTGAATTGTTGGGCGCTCCACCTGAGATGGCCGACCAATTTCTAAAATGGTCGCATGATCATGTGTCGATGTATATGGCGCGGCGCGCTGATCCTTTAGAAAACCGGGCAATTGAAGATCAGGCGATAAAGTCGGTCCTTGAGTTTAGCGCTTATATGCGGGGGCTGATTGCGGAAAAACGCAAAAATCCGAAGGATGATTTACTGTCGCAACTTGCCGTGGCTAATGCCGAAGGTCAGAAATTATCTGAAGATGAGTTGGTCACCACAGCAATACTCATTCTTAATGCGGGCCATGAGGCCACCGTCCATTCCGTCGGCAATGGGGTGAAGGCGATGTTGGAGCGCGGGATCTTAGGGCCCATCACACCTGCACTCATTGAGGAAGTTTTACGCTTCGATGCGCCGCTACACATGTTCACTCGCTATGCGCTTGAGGATTTAGAATATGCAGGTGTGCGATTTAAAAAAGGCGAAACCGTTGGCCTGATGTTAGGTGCAGCCAACCACGATCCCGAACGCTTTAATTCACCTGAGACGTTTAACCCAACGCGTGACGTAAACCCGCATGTGAGTTTTGGTGCTGGCATCCATTTTTGTATTGGCGCGCCTTTAGCTAGATTGGAAATGTTGATTGCCTGTGAAACGTTATTTGCTCGATTGCCGAAGTTACATTTGGCAGGTGTTCCGAAATATAAAGATGTCTATCATTTTCATGGGCTGGAACAATTACGTGTGACATTTTAAACCTGTCGTTTCCTGCCCACTGCTTGACGTTTGCTGCCGCGCGTGACCGCCTGTTGAGCGTAAACCACCAATAGGTGATAATTTCTCAACTGAGGCTTCTCCATGACTGACGAACTAACCACATCTGCTTCGACTGGTCGCCGCACACGCGGCGGCGCTGATGCGCGTCGCGCAATGCGCGGGTCAACAGAAATCAAGCAGGCTGGTTACATTCGACGCAATATGAAGCTTTACGAGCCCTACTCCGATGATCAGCTTGAAATGATTGAACGCAATGCTGAAACTGTTTTGCAGGAAACAGGCATTGATTTTTATGAAGACGAAGAAGCCGTGCAGATGTGGAAAGATGCTGGCGCAGATGTGCAAGCATCACCCACGGAGGCCAGGCGCTTTCGTGTGCGTTTCCCGCGTGGGCTTGTTCGCTCCCTGATTAAAACGGCACCGCGCGAATATGTGCAACACGCCCGCAATCCTGCGAACTCGGTGGTGATTGGCGGTAACAACATGGTGTTTGCACCCGTTTATGGTCCTCCATTCATACGGAATTTAGATGAAGGCCGGCGCTACGCGACGATTGAAGATTTTCGTAATTTTGCCAAACTGGTTTACATGTTGCCATCGCTTCACCATGCGGGCGGCACACTCTGTGAGCCGGTCGATATTCCTGTGGCCAAACGCCATTTGGACATGATTTACACGCACATCAAATATTCCGACAAACCATTCATGGCCTCAGTCACATCCGGCGAACGCTCAGCTGATTCAGTCGCCATGGCTGAAATGTTATTCGGCAAAGAATTCGTCGACCAAAATTGCGTGATGACATCGTTGATCAATGCCAACTCGCCGATGGTGTGGGATGGTGTGATGTTGGGTGCGCTCAAAGTTTTGGCGCGGGCCAATCAGGCATGTGTGATATCGCCGTTTATTGTGGCCGGTGCCATGTCACCCACCACAACGGTTGGAACTCTCACACAGATTTTAGCAGAAGCCTCTGTCGGCATTGCGTTCACACAGCTTTGCCGCCCGGGTGCGCCCGTGGTGTTTGGAACTTTTGCAGCTTCAATGTCGATGCAATCGGGAGCGCCGACCTTCGGCACACCAGAACCCGCGCATGTGACTTTTGGTGCTGCCCAATTGGCCCGTCGCATGGGCGTTCCATTTCGCTCAGGAGGTGGGCTGTGTGGTTCGAAAGTACCTGATGCGCAGGCTGCCTATGAAAGTTCCAACACATTGTGGTCTACCATGCTGTCGGGTGTGAATTTCTGTTTGCATTCTGCAGGCTGGTTGGAAGGCGGACTTTCTTCTGGTTACGAAAAACTGATCATGGATGCAGATCAACTTTCGATGTTCCAGAAATTTGCCGAAGGTGTTGATTTTTCTGAAAACGGTCAGGCCATGGATGCCATCCGCGAAGTGGGTCCGGGTGCTCACTATTTGGGCTGTGATCATACGCAGAAGAATTTCGAAACAGCGTTTTGGCGTTCGGGATTGGCTGATAATAACTCATTCGAGCAATGGCAAGATGAGGGATCAAAAGATATTGTGGTTCGAGCCAACACCAAATGGAAGCAGATGTTGAAAGATTATGTGGCGCCTGCGCTTGATGAAGGCATTGACGAAGGACTTCGTGATTTTATGGCCAAGCGAAAAGAAGTTTTGCCTGATAACGTCAGTTAGTCTGCAGGCTCATTTTGTTGGCAAGTGTCAGATTAACTATCTGGACATTTGCCAGTTGATTCTTTCTTAACCAAGTGGCTTAATCTATCTTCTTAATTTGAAGTTCAGTTTCGGGACGGCTCGGAACTTTACCTGCACTTTTTTGAGTGCGGATAGAGTTGTGCATGTCACAGAAGGCTCTCTGAAGTGCCGTTGATGACGTGCAAAAGCAAATGCTTTTGGAGCACGATCGATGGGTAATCCTCGGAATGATAGGAAGCGGGATCAAAGCGCAAACCGCTATAATTTTGAGCAGCCAGATTTTGAAAATTCATGGCAAGATTGGCAAGACACAAATTCACAAATTAGCACTTCACCTCACGCACAGGGTCAGAATGCCCAAGAGTGGCACCAGCCCGCACCCATGAACAAGCGCGTTGATGCGGCTGCGAAACCAAAACGCAAACGCAAGGTTGGGCGCGGCAGTTGGTCGACTGTTATATTTTTTGCTGCTTTGGGCTTGGCGGGTTTTGCTTTTGTAATTGCCTTCACTGGAGGTGGAAAATTTTGGAACCTAATTCTGCCAACTCCTGCCGCCGCGCCACGTATTGCGAACACTGAGCTTCCTGCCCCGCCGCAACCTCGAATGGTGGAGCCTGCAGAGCCGATCGCCCTGTCCACACAGATTGTCGAAAAGACAGAGACAGTTGCGCCGCAAATTGCTGCCGTTGCCGAACCCAAAGACCCACCTGAAGCTATTCCGTTGTCTGAGACAGAACTTGTGGCCCCTGCCGTCGTAGCGTCGGCGCTTATGCAAGAGCCAAAAGCTAGGGGTGCAACAGATACTGCGCAAATATTGCAGGGTCAAATCGTGCAGGATTGCAATGACTGCCCAGAGCTAATTGCAGTGTCGGCAGGAAAGTTCAGCCCGATAAATGGAAGCGCTGCAATTGATTTTCAAAAAGCTATTTCTATTGAATATGATTTTGCCATTGGTCGCAATGCGATCACGTTTGACGATTGGGACAAATGCGTGAGCGATGGGGCCTGCGATCCAATCGCGAATGATGCCAGTTGGGGTCGCGGCGACAGACCACTGATCTTTGTATCTTACGACGACGTGATTTCGCAATATTTGCCTTGGCTATCCAAACTCACTGGTCATGAATACCGCCTGCCAAGTAAAGATGAATGGCAATATGCGGCGCTGGGTGGCGAAAATACTTCTAGTGCAAAAGCAACTCAAATTTCGAGTGTTTCTCAAGATTGCTTTAATGCAAGCGGGCCAGCTTCCGAAGGCTGCACTGATAATTATGATGGCACATCGCCAGTCGGCTCATTCGCTCCAAACATGCTTGGCCTCAATGACATGAAAGGGAATGTGTGGGCTTGGTCTGCAGATTGCTGGCAGCCTTTCAGCAATGCCCCGAGCGCCAAGTCTGAAGCGTGTGAAATGCGCGTCTTGCTGGGTGGTGCTTGGTCCACAAAACGCAATGATGTGTCCATTGCTTTTTCTGGGTGGGAGAAATCGAGCAGGAAGGCCAATTCAATCGGGTTCCGCGTCGTCCGTAAATTGCCTTGAGAATTCAATTTTATACTGGAGGACCAAAAATGAACTATAAAGTTTCTATCACCGTAAAGCTTGCCTTTTCAATCGGACTGATGTTCGGCACTGCTACCCATGTTTTTGCGCAGGGCATGGTTTCTGCACCGGATTCTGACGAAGCGATTTCAATGTTCAGCGAGCTTACAAAAGCACCTGAGCAAGAAATTGCAACGGTTCAACGCCTGCTCCGCCGCTTGGGATATTTGAAGACGGAGCAACTCTCGTTCAAAATGGACGAGCAAACTGCGGCTGCACTGAGTGAACATTTTGCGGCTGTTGGCACTGCTGTGCAAAATGTGAATGCCTCACAAGCGATCCGCTCATTATTCGCCGAGGCTTGGACCAAAGAAGGCTGGGGCACAGGCAATGTTGATGGCCAAGATCTGATTGTCGATAAGGTCAAGGTGCGGGCCGCGCAACAAGTTCTGAAGGCTCTTGGCTATGAACCTGGACCGATGGACGGCGTTTTTGGGCCTGCTACATTTGCATCGATTGAATCGTTTCAAGAAGATGCCGGCATGAAAGTTCGAGGATTGCTGACACAAGACATGGACCACAACATTTCACGTGCGCTTAAGTTTGCGGAAAAGCCGCCGAAGTCAATTGTGCATATGTTTAATTGGACGACTTACATTAACCCGGAGACGCTCGATAAATTTGAAACCGAAACCGGCATCAGAGTTGCTTACGATACTTATACAAGTTCTTCGGAATCAAAAGACGCGCTGCTCGATGGCACTGACAAATTTGATTTGGTTATCCAAACCGGATCGCAGATGCGTTTGGTGCTTGAGGGCAAAAACCCGGTAATCGAACTTGATCGCACAAAAATTTCGAACTCAGACGATGTCGATCCCCGCGTGCGCATTGCTTCCGATGTTCTCGATCCCGGTAACTTGCACAGCGAACCCTATATGTGGGGAACCACAGGGCTTGCCGTTAATGTTGATAAGGTCAAAGCCATCGCCCCAGACCTCAAGCTCGACAGCACATCTCTTATTATGGACCCGAAAATAGCAGCCACTTTGGCCCAATGCGGCATATCCATGGTTGATGAGCCACTTGATGTTATGCCTGCTCTGATTGCCTATCTCGGTGGCGATATCAGGAATATCGGGATCGCCGACATCGAAGCCGTAGATGCGGCATTTGAGACTATTTCGCCCTACGTCAAGCGCGTGCCCGACGAGGGTTGGGGCGAAAGTATGGTTTCGGGCAAGTATTGTGTGAGTTTTGGCTATCCAGGGGCCACATTTCGCGCAGCTGCTCAGGCCGAAAAAAACGGCACTGGAAAAATAGTTTATAGCGTACCGAAGGAAGGCACTGGAATGTGGTTGGATTTTTTTGTCATTCCGACGAATGCTCCAAACAAGGATGCGGCCTACCAACTTATCGATTTCTTGCTGAGGGCGGATATTGCCGCCGCCAATACGAACTTCCTGCGCTATGCCAATCCCGTCATATCTTCGGCGCCTTTCATTGAGCCATCATTGCTGAAAAACAAAGGGCTTTATCCGCCAGCTGCAACACTCAAGAAAATATTCGCAGTCGCGCCCATTTCACCAGATGCAGAAAAGCTGCTGAAAGCCGCATGGGAGAAACTGCCGAAGCAATAAGTCTTAAATTAAAGCAGCGCCTTTACGGAGGCGCTGAGTTTTCTGGAATCCGCCCATGCATATAGCCCTATGCCTGCGATCACCAGTGTTGAGCCAACAGCATCTGCCAGTGTGAAAGGTTCGCCCAAAATCCACACCGCTAAGGCAATAGTTATAAGGGGGGAAATTGTGGCAATCATGCTGGTGGTTTGAGGCGTGGTCCGCGACAAACCAGCATTGACCAAAAATGACGGGATAACAGTTGCAAAAATTGCTGTACCTGCTGAAAGCCAAAAAAAACGGGGCGACGATGAGAAATCAATACTTCGGCTCACGACAATATAATGCGCGATGCAGGCAAAGCCAGACGCTGACAGAGCTATCGAAGTGAACAACATGCTGCCCATATTCGAAATAATTTTTTTGGCAAAAAGTTGATAGGCGGCAAATGTGATGGCACAGCCCAAAACTAGTGCCGTGCCAATGATGGTGTTAGTGCCGCCAGTAGGCAACGCGCTCATGAACACCAAAACCAAACCGGCATAAGTTATGGCCGCAGCGAGAATGCTGAATTTTGTGATGCGGGCCTTAAAAAACATCCAGCCTAAAATCATCACAAATATTGGATAGGTAAAAAGCACCAAGCGCTCGAGCTGTGCTGAAATGTAAATCAAGCCTGCAAAATCGAGCTGTGAAGAAACATAATACCCTACAAATCCTACCAGAGTGGCGCGGATGAACATGGCCATGCTCGGCAAAGGTTTTCCGTCGCGGCGCAATTTTAAGACTGCATAGATGCCGACGCCTAAGAAAAATGGGAGTGAAATGGCCATACGCAAGGCGAGCATCAGAGCAGCATTGGCTTGCTCCACATATGCGAGTTTGATGAAAATCGCCTTCGTGGAAAAAAGAGCAGCGCCGGATGCGGCGTAAACATATCCCAGGGCGCGATGTTGGTTCATATGACGGTGCTACACATCTCCGTGTGATTTGTCGCTAGTGCTTGACCCAAACGCCACATCGCTGCAACATAGCGCTATGCAAAATTCTCCTGCTTTGATTGATCCCTTTGGCCGCCACGTCAGTTACCTCCGCGTGTCAGTGACGGACCGCTGCGATTTCCGCTGCGTTTACTGCATGGCAGAAGACATGACTTTTCTGCCGCGCAAAGATCTGCTGACGCTGGAAGAGCTTGATCGGTTGTGTTCGGCCTTTATTGCCCAAGGTGTCAAAAAATTACGTTTGACGGGTGGAGAACCTTTGGTGCGCAAAGGCATTATGACCCTTGTGGAAAGCCTATCGCGACATCTCAAATCTGGTGCGCTGGAGGAACTGACCCTCACGACCAATGGCAGCCAACTCGCAAAATATGCAAAGGAATTGGCTTTACACGGGGTAAAGCGCATCAATGTTTCAGTTGATACTTTGGACCCTGTGAAGTTCAAACAAATTACCCGCTGGGGTGATTTGGCAAAAGTTTTGGATGGCATTAAAGCAGCGCAGGATGCTGGCCTTTCAGTTAAAATAAATGCTGTGGCGCTGAAGGGCGTTAATGAACATGAAATTCCAGATATGATTCGCTGGTGTCATGCGCAAAAATTGGAACTCACATTGATCGAAACCATGCCTCTCGGCGATATTGATGGAGACCGCACTGATCAGTATTTGCCGCTTTCGGCGGTTCGCGCACAGTTGCAGGATCACTTTAAATTGATTGATGACCCACATCGCACAGGTGGACCAGCGCGGTATGTGACCGTGCAGGAAACCGGTGGCAGACTGGGGTTCATCACCCCCCTCACCCATAATTTTTGTGAAAGCTGCAACCGCGTGCGGCTGACTTGCACCGGCACATTATTTATGTGTTTGGGCCAAGAAGATGCTGCGGATTTGCGCGCGCCGCTGCGTGCGTCTGAAAGCGACGAACTGCTGCACAAGGCCATTGATGAAGCGATTTCGCGCAAACCAAAGGGCCATGATTTTATCATTGACCGCGAACATAATAAACCTGCTGTGTCGCGCCATATGAGTGTCACAGGCGGTTGAGCCAAATCTCCGAGATATGCGTATAGAACGCATCGCGGGCAATCACGACCAACTCGGAGTTAATTTTTCTAATGTCTGAAACGAATAGGGCTCGCCTCCTGAGCATTGCTACAGCTGTGCCGCCATATGTGCTCGATACTAAACTTGTCGAGATTCAAGCAGCAAAAATTTTTGCGCGCTTTGGTGCGTTATTCGAAAAAATGGCTCCGGTTTTTTCAAATACAGGAATTGATCAGCGTTATTCAGTTTGCCCTACAGAATGGTTTCACGAGCAGCATGGTTGGCCTGAACGCACGACGCGGTTTTTAGACGGCGCAAAAATGTTATTCAAGGATGCAGCAACAAAAGCATTGGAAGAAGCCAAAACGTCCGCCTCAGAAATCGACGCCATCGTTACAGTTTCGTCAACGGGCATCGCAACTCCATCGATTGAAGCGCATGTGCTTCACGAAATGGGGTTTCGCGATGATGTGCATAGAGTTCCAGTTTTCGGATTGGGTTGTGCGGGTGGATTATCGGGGCTGGGTTTAGCAGCTAAGCTTGCTATGGCTATGCCGGGCCGCAAAGTTTTGTTGGTGGTCATTGAACTTTGCACTTTGGCTTTCAGACCCGATGAAATGTCGAAATCTAACATCATTGCATCGGCTTTGTTTGGCGACGGTGCGGCGGCGGCCGTACTTTGCGCAAGTGATGAAGAAGGCCATGGAACAATTGAACACGCCGGCGAACATTGCTGGCCTGATACCATTGATGTGATGGGCTGGCGCGTGGACCCAGAGGGTTTTGGTGCAATTTTTTCCCGAAGTATTCCGGATTTGGCAAAGGTGGATTTGCGCCCGGCTGCTGATTTATTTTTGGCGCGGCATGATTTGACACTGGCCGATATGGATTGCTTCAGCTTCCATCCCGGTGGTGCCAAGGTGATTGCGGCTTTGGAACCGGCATTTGAACTTGTAGACGGCAGGCTCGTGAATGAGCGCAAAGTGCTCAAAGGCTATGGCAATATGTCGGCTCCCACAGTTCTGTTTGTGCTTAAAGAATGTTTGGCAAACCCGACCAAGGGCCGTCGCTTTTTGTGCGCGCTGGGGCCCGGTTTCACCGGCACATTTATGACGATGGTGCATTGAGCATGTGGCCCATTTTAATTATGGCCTTCGTGACGGTGCAACGTTTGGCGGAATTGGTGATTGCCAAGCGCAACACGGCAACACTTTTGGCCAATGGAGCCCGCGAAATTGGGGCTGCACATTATCCCATTATTGTTCTGTTCCACAGCGTGTGGATTTTAGGACTTTGGATTTTGGCGCGGGGCCAAGAGGTGAATTGGCTATTGATGGGCATATTTGCAATTCTACAAGCGCTGCGCATTTGGGTTTTGACCACGTTGGGCCCGCGCTGGACCACACGCATCATTATTTTACCAGAAAAGCCTTTGGTTTTGGCTGGGCCATTTAAATTCTTGCGCCACCCCAATTACACCGTGGTTGCTCTCGAGATATTTATCTTGCCACTGGCCTTTGGATTGGTAAGTTTTGCGGTGATTGGTGGGATTATTAATCTTGGCATCTTGGCTTATCGGATCAGCATTGAAGAGGCAGCTTTGGCGCCAAGTCGGGTTTAGTGCTCTCGGCTTTCTCTGCACTTTAAATTCGGTGAGTTCTGCTGCCGAGCGCCGCCCCGTTGCCATAGAACTGGTTTTGGCTTTGGATTGTTCAGCCAGCGTTGACATTCAAGAATTCCGCCAACAGTTGCGCGGGTTGGCCCAAGCTTTTGGCGACCCTGAAGTGACAAAAGCAATTGCAAATTTGGCACCGCTGGGTGTTGCAGTGGCAATGATTCAATGGGGTGGCGAAGGCGACACACACGTTACACTTCCCTTTACTGTATTGAATTCCAAAACTGATTCCATCGCCTTCGGCTTGCGACTTGGTCAAAGTAAACGCCGCATTCGCGCGTCTGTCACATCGATCACTACGGCCATTAGCGATGGCCAAGCTTTGATTGAAGCAAATCAATTTGAAGGTCAGCGCTTGGTGATCGATATTTCAGGCGACGGCAAAGATAACAGCGGTCTTGATCTTGATGCCGCGCGGCAGAATGCCAAGGCCGCAGGTATCACTATAAATGGGCTGCCGATTGAGGCTGATGACACGAGCATGACACCTTATTACCGAGATCAGGTTATCATCGGTGCTTCGTCTTTTGTCGAGCCCGCTAAGGACTTTAAAGATTATGCGCGGGCGATACAGGCCAAGTTACTGCGCGAACTTACGCCTCTGGCCTCATGATATCTAAAATATGGCTCTTCAATTATTCCGAATTAATCGTAACTGTGAATTCTAGAACAGGATTATTTCGATGACCATTATTCCATCCGAGCGCACTCGGGTTAAACGTTTAAATAAGCGAGCCGTATATGATGAGGCCACGGTTCATGCCATTTTAGATGCGCAACCGATGTGCACTGTTGGTTATGTTTTTAAAGGTGCGCCTTATGTGACACCTACATTACAATGGCGCGAAGGCAACCATATTTATTGGCACGGATCTGCTGCAAGCCGCATGTTGGAAGCTTGCGAAGAAACCCAAGTTTGTGTGAACGTCACATTGTTTGATGGCATGGTGATGGCGCGATCGGCCTTCAATCATTCCTGCAATTATCGCTCGGTCATGGCGTTTGGAGCGGCGCATAAAGTAATCCACCACGACGATAAAGAAGCGCGGTTAAAAACCATGGTCGATCACTTATTTCCAGAACGATGGGACATGCTTCGACCCATGACGGCGAAGGAATTAAAAGCCACGACTATTCTAGGACTAGAGCTAAACGAGGTTTCTGCCAAAGTTCGCAATGGGCCGCCGGGCGATGATGAAGAGGATTACGCATTGCCAATTTGGGCTGGCGTTATTCCTTTGCAAACCGTGACAATGCCCGCTGTTGACGACCCTCGGCTGATCACAGGTCTCGTGCCCCCTGCTCATGTGGCCGCGTTTAAAATCGGTTGATCTTGAACTTCAACTAAAACAATTAAACCATTGGAATTAAAGTGAATTATTTCTAATCCTTGGCGTTTAATTTGTTGACCTGTCGTGTTGCTGGTAGCTATTAAATGCCAATGCGCTTGGGCTGCTGTTTCATCTAGCTTTATGATTTCTACGTCGGTCGACACCTGATTTTCAAACTCTGAAAAATAATGTCGCATCGCATCCATGACGAGGCCACGCCCTTTAAGTGCACCGTTCAGCCCCGGCGAAATGTAAGTTGCATCATCGGCGACCATGCTGGCCACTTTATCCAAATCAAAAGCATTAAGCGCTGCGTGATACTCTTTCAGCAGCGCCACAGGATCAATCATTTTTCACCTAGCGCTGCAAAAATGCGAACCCAGCTTCTGATACCTTTGTGAAAGCTCGAAACATTGTATTTTTCATTCGGGCTGTGAATGGCATCGTCATTCAAACCAAACCCAACAAGCACAGAGTCCATGCCGAGAATATCTTTAAAGCTGCGTACGATGGGAATTGAGCCACCCGAGCCTATCAGCACTGTTTCCTTTTTAAATTCGGCTTTCAGGGCTGCTGCTGACTTCACAATGAAGGGATTACTTTCACTGATTTCCGAAGCGGGACTGCCCTCGCCCCGCTGTGAAAAAGTGACGACTGCGTCTTTGGGCATTTGCTTTTTTGCAAATGTGTGGAACGCTTTCAAAATAGCTTTTGGATTTTGTTTTCCGACTAATCGAAACGTAACTTTGGCATGAGCTTGCGATGGGATGACTGTCTTGCTGCCTGCACCAATATAGCCGCCCCAAATTCCATTAACTTCTGCCGTGGGCCTTGCCCATAATTGTTCATTGGTGCTGAAACCTTTTTCACCCGCGTTTGATTTCAAACCAACGGCGCCGAGAAATTTTTTTTCAGAAAATTTTAGTTCGGCCCATTGCTTCTTGGTGGCCTTGGGCAGAGGAGCCACGCCATCATAAAACTTTGGAATAGTCACGCGACCATTTTTGTCATGTAAGGCCGCAAGCATTTTGGTAAGCGCCCGGATCGAGTTCATGGCAGCTCCGCCAAACAGGCCCGAATGCAAGTCTTTTGATGGAGACGTTACCGTTACTTCCTCATGCACCAAGCCCCGAAGCCTCGTGGTGATCGCGGGCGTTTTTTCGTCCCACATATTTGTGTCACATACGAAAGCAACGTCACACGACAATTCGGCCTTATTCGCCTGCAAAAACGGAACCAAAGAAGGTGAACCGCTTTCCTCTTCACCTTCAATTAGAAAAGTCGCCTTGATGGGTAACGTACCCGTGCTGGCAATGATGGCGCGGGCAGCTTCCACAAAGGTTAGAAGTTGGCCTTTATCATCAGCGGCACCGCGGGCATAAATTTTATCGATGCCATGCTTGTCAGTTTTGAGAACAGGCTCAAAGGGTGGGTTGTTCCACAGGTTCAAGGGATCGACAGGCTGCACATCATAATGACCGTAAAACAAGATATGAGGCGTTTTAGCGGTGGTGGTTTTTGGTGTGTAATGAGCCACAATCATCGGGTGGCCACCCGTTGGCCTTGCTGCAACATCAAAGCCAATTTCGCGCAATTCTTTGACCAACCAATCCGCTGCTGTTTGGCAGTGCGCCTTAAATGCTGGGTCGGTGGAAATGCTGGGAATGCGTAAAAACGCAAAGAGGCGCTCTAAGCTTTGCTTGAAGACGTCATCAACATTTTTAAGTGTGGTTTCTAACTGTGTCATGTCGTTTGCCCCATTCGCCAAATATCAGCTGATTTTAGGACCAATTATCTGAAATCGCAAACCAAGCTTGCAGCTTTATTCAAATTGGTTCAGGACATTAGATAGAAAGTGACGATTCCGATGATGGCGAACGCACACCGATGAGCACTGACACCAACCAGAGTCATTTTGTACTGGCCCGGGACAGTTTGCTCGCCCACGAGCCTGCGGCTGGTATTCAAAGGTTTCGGCGCCGGGGTTATCAACGCTATCGCCATTTGCGATCGCATGTCGATCTATCGCTGGTGTGGAAGCGCCGCTGGTTCATTATTACGATGATGGTCGGCTTTGCTTTAATTTCACTGCCCGCTCCGGCTGGTCTCAGCCATCAAGCTCAAATCGTATTGTCCATGTCGGTTATGGCGACCATGTTGTTTATCAGTGAAGCCGTGCCGCTGCCCACAGTGCCGCTGCTGATTATTATCGGCGAAGTTCTGTTGCTTAAAATTGACCCCACCAAAGTGGCGCAAAGTTTGATGACAGATTCGGTGTTGTTCATTATGGGCTCACTTATGTTGGCCGTTGCTGTTGTCAAGCAGCGCTTGGACAAACGCATTGCATGGTGGATTGTGAGGGTGACTGGCACCAACGTGTATTGGATTAGTTTTGGCATCACCACTTTTTGCGGATTGCTCGCCTCATTTATTGGTGAACATACGGTGGCTGCCATGATGCTGCCTGTGGGTGTTACGTTGATCACGCTCACCTCAAATGATCCAAAAAAAGTTCATAACTTGGCAGCAGTTATTTTGTTTTCCATTTCTTACGGGTGTTCAATTGCGGGTGTTGCCACCCCCTCTGGCGGAGCTCGCAACGCCATTATGATCGGTTATTGGCATGACTTTTTTTACAATGCATCCGACCCCACGACCTACCGCTACTTGATGGATTATGTGCACTGGGCGCTTTATGCGTTTCCGATGTTTCTTTTTCGCTTGCCAATTGTTGCAGCTTTGCTGATTTTCACCTTCCGTCCCGAAACGACTGACATGTCAAGAGCGATCAGCCGCCTGCGCACGCAAGTTTCTATGCAAGGGCCGATGCGTGGTTCGGAATGGTTGACTATTTTAATTTTCGCCATCACGATTGCGTGCTGGGTGGCATTTTCATCGCAAGTGGGGCTTGGCACAATTGCCATTGCTGGAACGGCGGCATTTTTAGTCTTCGGTTTGGTACGGTGGGAAGACATTAATGCAGGTGTGAACTGGGGGGTTGTATTGTTATATGCTGCTGCCATTTCGCTTGGCGTGCAAATGAAAAACACTGGGGCCGCGGACTGGGTGGCGGGGGGTGTTATTCACGGCTTGGAAGTTTTGGGGGCTGGAAGTGATGTTGCATTTAATGCTGCCATTGCGCTTCTCACAATTGGGGTTTCAAATACCATGACGGCAGGTGCCGCCGTTGCGGTGCTGGCACCGGTTGTTTTGAAAACAGCAGTGGCTGCGGGAGAGGATCCTTTGCGGGTCGGTTTCATCACTGCCATTTCATCGGCATTTGGATATTTAACGCCTGCGGCTCAACCTGCGTTTACAATTATCTATGCTTCGGGTTATTTGAAGAGTGCTGATTTTTTCAAAATTGGTATTCGAATGATGGTACTTTCTTTTATCGTATTGATGCTGACCGCAACTTTCTATTGGCCATTGTTAAGCTGAATCAGGGAGCATTTAGGTAGAGTGTTGAAGTTTTTTAAGCGAACGACTTTATCAGACCGGCAAGAAGCAGCTGTCCTCAAAACCTTGTCTAATCTTCGTGCACAACGGCGCAATCGCTTTCGCATCTTGGCGTGCATTGATGGCTCTGATGAATCTTTTGTTACTGTGCGTGTTGCAACACAGCTGGCAAGGAGCGATGAAACAGATATTATTATTCTTTATGTAAGGCCCATTGATCAAGGCCTGCATTCAGGTGGTTTGCAGGTACGCCTAGCTAGGCAAAATATGATGGAAGCGGGGTTTGAACTTCCGGGTGTTAAACACCTTAAACGGGCCTTGGAAATTCTGAAAGAGGAAGGCTTGGACGTTGCAGACTGGCCTTTGCTGACTGACCATCAAGATGCGTGGGGCGACCCTGCCGGTGACAACAAAGCAGAATATCGCAGCCCAACGGGGCGCAGTGTTGTTCTTAAACTTAAAACTGCACCAGATGTTGCTGTTGGCATACTCGATCAATATGAACTTGGTCCCTACAATCTTATGATCCTCGGTGAGCCTTCACGTTGGCGCAGTGAATTTGCGGCATTTTTTGATGCAGGCGTGGTGCAGACAGTTACAACCATGTCGCCCTGCTCGGTGATGGTGGCACGGCAAAGCGGTGGAAAGCATGGCTTCCTCATTTGCACGGATGGGTCTTCGCGCTCCATGCAGGCGGTACGCAGATCTGCCGTGTTGGCACAAGTCTGCGGCGAACCTATTACGCTTTTTTCTGTGGCACCCACAGAAGCGGGTCTGGCCTCGGCTGAAGAAGCGGTGGCCAATGCGAAAGCTTTACTTAAGGCGATGAAGATTGTTGTCGCTGGAACCAAAACTAAAGTTGGTAGTGTCGCTGAGGAAATTGTGGAAATGGGTGCGCTTTATCACACGATTGTAGTGTCCGATGAAGGGCGGCCCAGATTACAGCGATTGTTTAAAAAATCGGTTGCAAGCGAAGTGGTCAAGCGCGCCAGAACTTCCGTTCTTGATGTGCGTTGACCAGCTTCGATTTCACATAGAAATACTTATTTAAGCGTCGGCTTCTTCCACTGAATCAAGATATTCGTTCAGATGTTCAAGATTTTCAAAGCGCATCCAACCTTCATCAGTTTCAGCTTCAACAGTATCGTCAGACAGAATTCGCGACGGACGGCCACGGATTATTTTTTCTTCGAGAACATAAAGTTCGTCACTTGCTGCATCGTCGGCAACTTCAGGTTCCGGCGGAATATCGGACTCGACACTTGCTGCTGGGGCCGCTTCAGGCGCGGGATCGCTTAAACTTTCCACACCGCCCAAAGCCGTTTTAATATCTGATTTTGCTTGTTCAAGCGCTGCGATTGTGTCGGCCACACTTGGTGTCGAAACGATTGCAGCAGCCGCTGCTGGCAAAACACTGCTTACAGTTGGTTCAGGTGCGGCGGCTTCAACCTTTTTACGGTTGAAACCAAAGCTCGCGGGAGCTGGTTTTTCAATTTCCATGACGTCAGGAACATCTGCGATGACGGTCGCAATTGCGCCGCCAGACCTCGTGCTCATCACGGCATCGATCAATCCACCCAAGCCGATGCTTAGAATACCACCGACCAGAAGCGTTGCAATAACTTCAGGACTGATGCCCCAAACTTGCATCTGTGCCGACGAAACTTTCAGCAATACTGCGAATAAAATCGCCCCTGCGAGCAAAAGTGCTCCTAAAACCTTCATCACACCAGACATCCTATCTCCCCCTTCATTCCGAATCATTCGGCTAAAGTTGCTATATCCAATTGAATCAGACCCATGGTTAACATTTATTGAAGATATTGGCTAATCTTCAAACACGATGGTTGGCGCAGGCCTATTTAGGCTTCCACCTTCTAAACTTGCCCAGATTTTTTCAGCGATCGCGCGATAGTTTTTTGTGTGTGGTGACTCAGGTTCAGTGGCGACAATTGGTTCGCCTGAGTCTGAGCGTTCGCGAATTTGTAAATCAAGCGGCACTTCGCCTAAAAATGGCACACCCAAACGTGATGCTTCAGATCTAGCGCCACCGTGGCCGAAAATCTCATGGCGTTCACCGCATTTGGTGCAGATGAAATAACTCATGTTTTCGATAATGCCGAGCAAAGGCACATTTACCTTCTTAAACATATTGAGACCTTTGCGGGCATCAATCAAAGCAAGGTCTTGCGGCGTGGACACGATGACCGCGCCAGACAGCGGCGAGTTTTGCGCCAAAGTTAGTTGAGCATCGCCAGTGCCCGGCGGCATGTCGATAATCATCACGTCAGTCTCGGACCATTCGACTTCGCGCAACAACTGTGTGAGGGCAGACATGACCATCGGACCGCGCCAAATCATGGGAGTGTCTTCATCAACAAGAAAACCAATTGAAGCTACTTCAACACCAAAACGCTCCATCGGCTTCATGCGTTTGCCAGTTGCATCACTCGCTAATGGTTTGCCTTTGAGACCAAAAAGTTTGGGCATAGATGGGCCGTAAACATCTGCATCTAAAACGGCGACACGTAGACCCAATGATTTGAGCGCCAAGGCCAGGTTGATTGCGGTCGTAGATTTTCCGACGCCCCCTTTGCCAGACGCAACAGCCACCAAATGTTTGACACCCGGCACGCCATTTTTCAAAGTTTGCGCCGAACTTACTTTGGGACCGACGTCACGAGTAGGTGCACGTTCAGCGGTCAATGCCACCATGGCTTTTTTCACACCCGGAAGTTCTGCCACAGCTTTTTGTACAAAGGCTTGCAGCTGTTCCATTGACTTTAAATGTTGTGGATCAGCGTTGAGCGCAAACATGACTTGCCCATCTTGGATGGCAATTTCAGACACCAACCCGGCCGATACAATGTTGCCTCGACCATCAGGAGCAGCAATGCGCTTTAATGCTGCAAGGACGATTTCTTTAGTAATGTCAGTCATTCAATAATCCAATTTGTAAACCATAGTTTGGGCTTGCTTGGCATTAGAGTGATTCAATAGTCGAGACCAGTACACAGTTGCCTCAGTAAAAATTGTCACTCTTTTTACCTTGTTTGCAAAGCTCGAATTAGCACATTTATCTTAAATACCTCGGTTATAATTCATTTACCGAGGTTTTCGTAATGTCCGCTCAAGCGCAGAACGCCACGATTTCGAGTCGCGAAAATTTTCATGAGCCTGACATAACCATGGCTGAATACTCTGCCGAAACATTGGCTACTATCGCGAAAACCCCATGGCAAGGCGATCTGCTTGAAATGTTTCTGCGCAATCAACTGCGGGTTGCACCAACGATGCCGATGCTATCTGTGCTCTTGGCTCTCACTGCATGGCACTGGGTTCCAACAGTTATCGCCTTTACCTGGTTACTTGGCGTACTTGGCTGCAATGCCATTCAACTATTTTTGTGCAAACTTTATTTTAAGCGTCCGCGTTCCGAATTAGAGCAAGTTGAATGGATTGGCATGATGTCGGCATCAGAATTGATGCAGGGCACATTTTGGGTTCTGCCTCTGTTTTTTTTCTGGCCAAATGCGAACCCTTTTCAAGGGACATTTTTGGTGTCTGCCATCATGGCGGTGAGTGCGGTTCGCTTTTTGGTCGTTAGCAATTTTATGCCGGTGCTGATTGCCGGAACAGGAGTGATGTCGATTGGTGTGGCGCTGCGCTGCGTTTCCGAAGGTGGACCAATTTATTTTGCGATGACGGGTTTGATCGTCACTCTTGAAGTGTTTTTTCTTTTTATCGCGCGTCAGCTACAAGAAACAGCGCGCGATATGGTGATCTTCCGCAATCAAAAAGACATCCTCATAAATGAACTAAAAGTAGAACGAGACCGTGCAGAAACTGAAAAACGCAAAGCCGAAGACGCCAATCATGCCAAGTCTTCATTCTTGGCAAATATGAGCCATGAATTGCGCACGCCGCTCAATGCCATTCTTGGATTTTCAGAAATTCTGGAGTGCGAATTGTTTGGCCCGATGACTAACCACACCTATAAGGATTACGCTGGCGATATTCATAATTCCGGTCAATATTTATTGGGATTGATCAACGACATTCTTGACTTGTCGCGCATTGAGGCTGGCCGTCGCGATATTCGCGAAGAGCCTATTCACATGCAAGAACCATTGCGCCACGCTCAGCACTTACTCGAACTGAATGCCGTGAAGAAGAACATTAAGGTTGAACTCAATGTTCCCGCTGGTCTTGCTAAAGTCTGGGGCGATGCACGGGCGATCAATCAAATTGCCATCAATCTCCTTGCCAACGCATTGAAGTTTTCGCCGGAGGGTAGTGTTGTGACTTTGTCAGCAAGGCAGACTTCGACGGGCGAGATGCAAATGATCGTCAAAGACAATGGCCCCGGAATACCCGTTCACGAAATTGAAAATTCATTGTCGGCTTTTGCCAGGGGTAGCTTGGCGGCCAAGAAAGCCGTTGATGGCGCTGGCTTAGGTTTGGCCATCGTTAAAGGCATTATGGATTTGCACGGCGGCAAAATTGAAATTCGCAGCGATGGTGGAGAAGGCACAGAAATCATTTGCACCTTTCCTGCATCGCGTCTCCTGTCTGGACCACGCGGTGAAATTATCGCGTCGCCAAATGTGCAATCCGATTCTCAACGCAAATTGATTGCATTGACTGGCTGATTATTCTTTATCGGAAACGCCAGCGCTGGCGAACGTTGCCATGTTGTTGTGACAATTAACGGCGGCCTTAACCAAGCCTGCAGCCAGTGCTGCGCCTGATCCTTCGCCAAGTCGCATTCCCAAATCAAGCAATGGCTCTTTGCCAATTTTTTCCAGCAAAGCTTTATGTGCAGGCTCAGCCGAGCAATGGGCCACAATGCAATGGTCCAAAGCTGTGTTGTCCATCGCATACAAAATGGCAGCAGCAGCGGTTGCCACGTAACCATCAATCAGAACTGGCACACGCTCCATGCGAGCTGCCAAAATTGCTCCAGCCATAGCTGACAGTTCGCGGCCTCCTAGCCGGCGCAAAACTTCCAAAGGATCGGCCAGATGGTCTTTATGGAGGGCGACGGCACGAGATACGGCATCTGCCTTGCGAGCAAGGCCAGCAGCGTCAACGCCAGTGCCCGGCCCTACCCAATCTTCAGCCTTGCCCCCAAACAAACCGTGGGCAAGGGCCGCAGCAATTGTTGTGTTGCCAATGCCCATTTCACCTATGCAAAGCAGATCACAGCCGCCAGCAATGGCTTCCATGCCATAAGCAAAGGTTGCAGCACATTCTTGTTCAGAAAGTGCTGGTTCTTGGGTGATATCAGCTGTTGGCAATTCGAGGGCCAGTTCAAAAACTTTCAAACCCAAATCAAACGTTTTGCAAATTTGATTGACCGCGGCACCACCACTTTGAAAATTTGCCACCATTTGTTGTGTGACGGCCTGGGGATAAGCGGCGACACCTTGGGCCACCACCCCGTGATTGCCTGCAAACACCGCAACAATTGTGCGATCAACTTTGGGCGGATAGTGATTTTGCCAGGTCGCCATCCAGCTGGCGATATGTTCTAACTTTCCTAATGCACCTGGTGGTTTAGTAAGTTGTGCTTCGTGCGCTGCGGCCTCGGCTAAAATTGCTGCATCGGCAGTCGGCATGATTTTAAAGAGCGCGCGGATATCGTCGAATGGCAAGCCGGAAGTCATTTTTGTGGTGGTCCCTATTGTGAATGCCCTGCGACATTTTGTTTCTGTGGCTTTTGTCTGCACAAGGCTGCATGAACAGATTCTGTTCAGTGCTTTCTCTAACAGCTGTTCATTATTTGCAAACTGAAATAATTACATGACTGACAATCCTCTACCGCCAGACGGAAATCTCGGACGTTTCCGACCCTTTGCTGAGCTTTTGTTTAGCTTAAGCTTTCTGACGCGGCTTCCTATTCCGTTTACGCGCACGATCGACCCGCCTGCTCTCGCCCAATCCATGCGATTTTTTGCAATTGCCGGTGCAGCAATTGGTGGACTAACTGGGACTTGTTTAGTGTTGCTGAATTGGTTGCATGTTCCGCATTTCTTGGCGGCGGCTCTTACGGTGCTGTTTAGTTTACTGCTCACAGGCGGCTTACACGAGGACGGTTTATCAGACAGTGCCGATGGCTTGTTTGGTGGCAAGAGCCGCGAGCGGCGTTTAGAAATTATGCGGGACAGTCGGATCGGCAGCTATGGGGCGATGGCGCTTTTTGGCTGTTTGCTTGCTAAAGTTGGTGCTTTCGATGCGATGTATGCGCTTTCCCCTTTTACTCTGATTTCAATTAGTGCTGCTTCGGGGGCATTTTCGCGAGCTATGGTGGTTGATATGATGTGGGCCACACGGCCTGCTCGCAGTGATGGCTTGGCGGTTTTTGCAGGCAGACCCGGCAGAAATTCAGCTCTCTTTGCAATTGCAACTGGCGGAGCACTTGCATTTTTTGCTGGCCTGCCGCTTCATCCAGAAAGCGGTGTGATAGCAGTTTTGGCGGCCGCTGGAATTACAGGACTTCTGCGGCGCTTCGCGATGCGATTAATAGGCGGGCAAACTGGCGACATTTGCGGAGCAACTCAGGTTTTAGTTGAAATTGCGATGCTGGCTGTTTTCATTTCAACCATTGGTTAACTGTGCTGCTAAATAGTTTTGCAAAGTGAACTGTTGTTGATGAGGTGGGCGCTAAACTACTGACTGAGAGCACGGAGTTTGCGTCATGTTGAAGTCAGGTCTGGTTCCAAGCTGCCTATTGGCATTTGCCTTTTTAATGAGTGCCGGACTTCCGGGGCCACAGGCAAAGCAAATCCAACAACCGTTACAATTGATGTCGATGACTGAGCTAAAAGCTGGCGATCGTGGGCATTATATCGTTACTGCGCGGATCAATAAAGCTGACATACAAGTGATGGTGGACACTGGAGCGAGCGTTGTGGCACTCAGCTATGAAGACGCTCAGTCAGCTGGCCTACGCCCTAATACGCTCGAGTTTAATGTGCCAGTCTCAACTGCAAACGGCTCCGTTAATGCGGCCCGTGCAAAATTGGACCGGGTTGAAGTTGATACTGTGAAAGTTGACGATGTTGAAGCATTGGTTCTACCCCAAGGTGCGTTGAGCGGCACACTGTTGGGCATGAGCTTTCTCTCAAAGTTGGATAGCTTCAAATCTGAAAACGGCGTACTCACCCTTAAAAATTGACGTGCAACTGACATAACAGGCCGCTAATGGGGCATACAGCTGGCTTAATCAGACTCATCATGGACCTTATGGAAAATCGTCGATTTCCCGAAATTGAAACACCTTGCGTGAAAGTTTGCGTGGTGGACCCCGAAACCCAATTTTGCATTGGATGCGGGCGCACGCGCAGTGAAATTGCGGGCTGGATTGACATGTCCGTCAACGAGCGTTCCACTATCATGGATGCACTTCCTGAACGCGTTGCAACTCTTACTTTGCGCAAAACCAGACGCGGAGGACGCCGCGCCAGATTGGCGTTGGCAGCTGAATAAGTTAGGCAGCCTCGGCTTGCTTGGCCGCTTGTTTCTCAACTACATCCAAGGCGCGCAACAAGACACTGGTATCTGCGCCGGGCTTACAAGCTTCAGTGGAAATAATCTGACGCCACATGCGCCCTCCCGGCTGGGCATGATAGAGGCCCAACATGTGACGGGTCACGCGGTGCAGATAAAGTCCGGTCTGCAACTGTTCTTCAATGTAGGGCAACATGGCCAACACCACATCACGCCTCGTCGCATGTTGTGGTTGTTCATTGGCATAAGTTGGATCAACATCGTTTAATATCCAAGGCATATGATAAGCTGAGCGGCCCAGCATAACGCCATCCAATTTTTCTAAATGCGGGGCTGCTTGTTCCAAAGTTTCTAAACCACCGTTGAGCAATATGGTGAGCTGCGGTAGTGACTTTTTCAAGCGGTGCACACGGTCATAATTCAACGGTGGAATTTCGCGATTTTCTTTTGGGCTCAGACCTTGCAGCCACGCTTTGCGGGCATGGACGATAAATGTATTGCAGCCAGCAGCAGCAACTGTTTCGACAAAACTCTGAAGAGCTTGTTCCTCGTCTTGGTCATCAATGCCAATGCGGCACTTGACAGTGACTGGAATTTTTACGGCGTGTTGCATGGCGGCAATACAGTCCGCAACAAGCTGCGGCTCGGCCATCAAACAAGCGCCAAAATGCCCACCTTGCACACGGTCAGAGGGACAACCCACATTTAAATTGATTTCAGAATAACCAAAGTCTTCACCAATTTTTGAGGCCTCAGCCAGCAGTGCCGGATCGCTTCCACCAAGTTGCAATGCCAGTGGCTGTTCAATCTGGTCAAACCCCAAAAGCTTTTCGCGGTCGCCATGCTTAATAGCCAGAGCCGTCACCATCTCGGTGTAGAGTAACGCATGTCGCGTGAGGGTACGGTGGAAGACCCGGCAATGCCGATCAGTCCAATCCATCATGGGCGCAACGGAGAATATTTTACCCTTGTAATTCAATAGTTTATCCTTGTATACTGAAGCGAACAGATGTGAACGTGTGCAGTTTTTATCCTTCGATTTCCCGCCTTTTATACTTGTTTCGTTCTCTTGCTGCACACATATCGCACACGACTTTAGATAGGAGTGCACACGAATGCCTGTGATCGTCAAGCTACCTTCTGGAAACTGGCGCGCTCAAGTTAGACGCAAAGGAAAGTATATCAGCAACACGTTTCGGCGGCGAGCAGATGCAGACACTTGGGCACTTGAAACCGAGCGTACAATCGACAAGGGAATAGACCCAAAAGCCGTTAATCCGCGCAAGGTCACGACGTTCAGTGAAATCATCGATTTGCATATCCAAGATATGTTGGAAGTAGGCAAGAAAATCCGGCGCTCAAAAAGCGCGGTGCTTGAATCACTGAAGCTCACCCTTGGTGGGTATCGTCTTCAAGAGATAACCAGAAGCATGCTTATTGATTACGGGAAGAAGCGTGCGAAGCAAGGCGCTGGTCCGGCGACACTGGCAATCGATATATCATTCATCGGCACCCTGCTCACCCATGCCGCCGCTGTTCACGGAATTGCAGTTTCACCTGAGGAAGTCAGGCTCGCTCGTGTCGCGCTTAAACGCTTGGACTTGATTGGCGACCCCCAAGAGCGTGATCGTCGTCCAACTCAAAACGAGCTTGACGATCTGGTCAAATATTTTGACGAAAAGCCAAGGCAGCTTATTCCCGTTGGTCGTTTGATCAGATTTGCAGTTGCCACAGCGATGCGCCAGGAAGAAATATGTACAATCACGTGGGATGATGTGGATATTCGCAATCGTATGGTTACTGTGCGTGATCGTAAAGACCCCCGAAAGAAAGATGGCAACAATCAACGTATTCCGATGTTGAGCCTGACAGGTTACGATGCTTGGCAAGTTCTGCTAGAGCAGCGAATTGTTACACGCGGCATTGGCAAAGTTTTCCCCCATCATCACAAATCGGCAGGCACAGCATTTCAGCGCGCCTGTAAAGAACTCAAGATTGATGATTTGCATTTTCACGACTTGCGACATGAGGCAACCAGTCGGCTGTTCGAGGCAGGTCTTACGATTGAGAAGGTAGCGCTCGTAACAGGTCACCGCGATTGGAAGATGTTGCGGCGTTACACAAACCTACGCCCCGAATCTTTGCATCCAAAGGAAGGGCAAAAAGACTTTGGAAAATCTACGCTGACACCCGAAGTACTCTCTGAAATGTTCCCACAGACAAAGGTGTCCTGACAAACTGTCACAAATTTAACGACGGGCAGAAGTTGAAAGTCGCCGGAATGATGACGTTTTTGCCAAAGCTGAATCAACTGAACGAATTTGGTCCAAAGCATCGGGCAGATCAGTTGGAACAACTGAGCGCTCTGACTCGCCTATTGTCATATCCAGCAATCGCAGAAATGCCTTCGCTTTGACAGCGCTATCGATAAACCGGAGCTTCTTTTCGCCCTCATCTTCGCCGTACAGGCCATATTCCACCATCGACCAACAATCGAATGGAACAAGAAATCTCTCAATCGCAGCTACGGCCTCTGTAAAGGCATCACCAGTTGTCATAGGGAGATCGGCAAAAGCTTTACTGACACCTGGAGTGGTCAATGAACGTTCTTGCGGCCAGACCTGCTGTAGGAACGGAACCACCGCACTTCTGAATAGTTGGGCTGGACTTTTCACAGTGTCGGTTGGTTTTTGTTTTGCAGAAAGATCACGTACAAATTGTTGGACTGAATTTGCGGCATAGCTGCGAACTTCGTCATCCAAATTCCGCAACATTTGCAGAACTATTTCGTTTTTCACTTTTGGTGGCTTGCTATCGTTGAACGCGTGCAAAGACTGGATGACGAGGCTAAATACGAGGCTACGCCGTGTTTCGCGGCCTAACCGCAGATCAACGGCCCTTTCGGCCATCATCTCGCCTACGACCTCTAGCACTCTGTTAAAGCGCCTTCGCTTGGCCAAGGCCCGCCACAGCGGCAAGGAGGCTTTGTCATCTTGCTTTAGAGGAGTAACCAAGTGGTGTTGCGTCCACGCGGAGTCTGCTTGCAGGAAATAGTCTATCGCTTCAATCATGCGATATTTGGCAATGAGGTTGCTTTTGTCAGAACAGTTTTCAATGGCATCGCGCATTTGCTTCGCGGAACTATCTTTTGCAAACGGCATTTGGCCCAGAGCAAGTGGTGGACATGCGGAAAGAAAAATACCAACCAACTTCCCTGCTGGAGTACTGAATGTGTGACTATCATTCGGCTCGCGTTCTCCGTCCGAGAATTGCATCGCTGCGCTTGATTCAGCGTCATCGAGTTGGCCTGGCTGTGAATTTGTTACTTCGCATGCAATGGGCCATAGCTTCAACCAAATTTGTAACCCCAATTGCGATTCATTTGTTTGTTTGCTCCATGCTTCGAGCCAATAGGTAAGCCCTTCAATCGCTTCATTCAGGGTGCTATCGGATAATTTGGATAGTAAAACCAAAACGCGATTGGCTTCAGACTGGTGATCTTGCGGTTCGGCTGTTGAGGATTCATTATTCTTTGGCGAGTGTGCCCAACCAAGGCGCGACCATAGTTTGGGAAATGAACTTCCACCGTCACCTGTCTTTTCCAAATCACCTATGATTGCGGATGCATTTCCATCCAAGCGCAACCAGTCATCTGCACGATCTGCAGGGTCATCGGACCAGCTCCGTGGCGTGGAAAGAGCAGTCTCCATCGCCTGCAGGCGTGCGATGCCACTTAGGCTGTTGTAAATGTTATCTGGATTGGGTGGCACGAGGTGAGCTTCTGACGCTTTTGGGAAGTCCGAGTGAACTGACATGTTTGCCAATGCAGGAAAGTCTGTGATCTGGGCTTCTAACCATAATTTATCTTTGGGCGGTAACAAAGTGCCGCGTACTGCGATGCGCTGCATTTCTCTCGCTGCGAGGTATCGTTTTGCTTGCGCAAACTCGGATGGTGTCAACCGCTTCGAGAAATGGCTGCGCGGCGCACCCCTCCTGAGGCGCTTCAGAATTGAGCGTTTTGTGGCCTCATCAAAGTCGGCAAACCTGCTCATGCGCAATTCCGCGAACTCCGGAAACTCGTGCAGAGTCCAAAATTTTTTATTCTCAGTGTTTGAAAGAAATGCGCCAGCGTCGGCACCCGAAACCAGTGCCCTGTTGCATGCCATTGCCGCCCAAAGCCGAAGGTGAATGGGAGTGTTCTGCAATTTCCAGCGTTGTATGATCGAAATTGCCAATGCAATATCGAGTGCTGCGATGCGCGCGACAACTGCATGAAGTAATTTCACAGACGGCGCGATCCCGTGGTGGTACGCGTCGACTTCGCGACCTTCGCCGTCACCCGTGTTGGGCATTGAATAGCGAACTGAGTACAATAGTCCCAACTTCCACATCTGGGATTGACCATCCCACCCCAAGCGCCGTGCAATCTCCAAGCCATTGTGCACCGCTGATTCAAGGGCGTTTGCGAGGGCGCCAAAAAACTGCGTTTCATTGATCGCGCCGAGACCAAGCACGTTCAGATCAACCAGATCATCGCTCGTAAGGCTTGAATAAAGAAGATCGTGAAACGTTTTGGGCTTTCTGCTTCTTTTGCCCGTGGGCTCATTAAGCGAATTGATTGGCTTAACTTCAAGCCTTGGTGCCACCAGTTCCACGATTGCAGAAATGACAGAGCCTGAACGATCCCCAGCACGAAGTCGCGGTTGGACTTGATAAACTGATCTGCGCCAACTTTCCCCCTCTACTGCCATTCCCCAACACTCTTCAATCAGACGCCACGCCGTGGACCATGGTTCGCCTATTGTGGGAGGTAATGATCGGCCCAATAAGTCCAATATTGCAAAACGCTCCAATCTTTGTGCGGGCTGCAATTGTAGCGCCCATTCGATTGTCGAATTTTCAGCCAAGCGTTTATGCAGGAAGGCCAACGTGGTGCTTACGGTCGCGCGTTCACTTTCATTCAATGTTGACCAATCTGGTTTCATGATTTTTGCAACCGGGTTTTCTCTTTACCAATTGCAACAATTGCATTCAGCCAGCCAAGTTCTGCCCCAGCGTCGGATGCAAGACTCGAGAGTCTGACGCGCTCATTTGCGTTGCTTCGTCTGATGAAGTGATCAAAGAAATCACAGTCTGGTTCGTTTGCTTCGGTCCGACTTAACTTTACGATACGTCGAATTTCACGATCAACAGCATCCTGTTCGCCGTTCACGGCAGAAAACTTCGCCCATTTTTCAAGAGACTGTAGCAGCGCTTGGTGGTTATCTTTGTTGTCGTAATTGATTGGCGTGATGCCACGGGCTTTCCAATCTTCGAGGGCTACAGGGTCTGCTGCTTCAGTGCCAAAAAACGTAAAGCGTTCTTTGAGATCGTCGAAGCGCGTCCCATCCGCCGCCACCGCATTCAAGAGATAGCGCATGGGTGGATCGTTTGCGCTGTAGCCGACCAAAACCAAATGATAAAGGCGTGCCGCATCGTAGATGAAATCTGGCACGACACGCCTTCTGAGATAGAACTCACCAAAATCCTGGTCTGAGAGCACCAGTTCGGACGTGCGTTCTGGATTTGGGTCTAGCGCGCCGTGAATGTGCATGACACCGGAAAACTCCGTATGCCGCGTCGGGCGCGGAATGGAGCCGAGCGCATAGGTTTGGATCGACTGTTTTGGGCGTTTTATAGCTGCTTCCAATAGCAAATCAAAGTTTGTGGTGACAATCGCGGTTGCCCCACCGCGATCAGCGAGGCGCATGAGAACTTTGTGTAAAGGAGCGGGTCCAGCCTTTCTTTCACGCAGTCGGTTGGCTATTGCACGCCGCACCTGGCTGTCACCTTGGGTCTGCCCGTCATGACGCCTTTCAAGCATGCCCAGAACGACGTCATAGTCACCTGCCATAAACCGCTTTGCTTCTGCTTTTTGACCATTGTTCAGATTTGCTGTCAATGCATCCTTGTCTGACTTCAACTCTTTGAGGACAACATAAGCGCTTGCATCGAGCGCTTTGTAAACATCAAGGACAAGTTCACGAAAGTCTGGAAGATTTGCTGGCGCTGACTTTGAAATGCCCGCGCCGCAAATGAACAAAACCTCTCCTCGGGCATGAGCCAAAAGCAGGCGTTCTGGAATGGCTGCAAGTCCTGTTCCTAAAGAGATGACACGGTCTTGAAAACTTGTGTCCATCGTGGTCAGTTTTTCAACTTCAACATGCACGTTTCGGCGCGCGCATAAATCATGGACGAGAGTTTTGATATTTCGACTTCGTCCCAATGCGATCCTGCCAACTGTTGTTGAATAGTGCTGGCTTGCGTCAGCACTGAATTGCCAATTTCTCCAATTCGCCGCCGGACAAGTGGCAGGCCAAGACCTGCTTCAACAGCAAATGCAGACCAGGCATTTACGTCCATGTCATGAAGCGTGGCACTCTTCCCTAGTTTCATTGCCAGTTTGGAGGAGAGCTCCGGATAGGCTGCCGTGGCCAGTAAGTCATAGAGTTGAGCCAAGCGCGGCCCACTTTCATCATAGAGGATCGAGAAATTTTTTCCGTGCGCGTCTGCGTTGCCAACAATCAAGTTGAATATGGCAGCGTCAAGAAGTTTCAAAACATCAAGGGCAGGTCTGCTGGAAATGCGGCGCAAGAGTGCAAAACAATCCTTGAAAGTTGGGCCGCCTTCACTAGCATATTTTGTTTCAGGCGGCACGGCGAGTGCTTGGCAAAAATCTTCCTGGTGGATGCGGTGGATACTTCCATCTTTGCCAATCGTGCGGTCATAGCGCTTCACGAGCAGAAATTTTCGATCACGGACGATACGCGGTTCCACCTCTGCTACATCAAGGCCGATTGCTGCGGCCAGCCACATCACGAATGTTTCATTTTCAGTGGTCGCTGCAAAGCGCGCTATGGGCGGCTTGAGGATGTGCGTTGTGGGTTGGCCTGGGGCTGGCAAGCCAACTACTCCATTTATCAAAACAACTGGTACTTTTGCTTGGGCACCAGCGAGTGAAAGCCGCAGGCCCTCCTCGCCCGCCAGCAAGGGGCGAAGAGGCAGTGCGTCTAGGACTCTGATCAGACCGTCATCATCAAGCGGAATTGGTTGATGGTGGTAACTTTGTTTTGAAGGTGCATCACTTGGCGGCAAAAGCTGAAGTGCACCAGCGACGTCGCCGCCCAGTCGGTCCAGCAAAGCGAAGTCATTGGCGCGCGAAACGCCAAGTGCTTGTGCTGCTGCTTCGCGCTGGCCCTCTTCTGGCAAGAGTCCGCCGAAAAATGGTCTGCACTCGCGGCGAGAAAATGGTTCTGCCTGTTTCGGTAGGGAAGCCGACAATGCTTGTGTGTGTTTGCTATTAAGCCATTCGGTTGCGTAGGTGAAACCAAGTTCGCCATGCTGATCTTGTGTCAGCTGCCCAGCAAGGCGGCTATCCCACCATACAAATAGCATTCGTATCATGGCTCGCTAGCCTTAGGAGGCCTAATCTCTAAGGCGCACCCAAGGGCCTGGAGAACCTGCAGCGCTTTGCCCAACTGTACTGTTGGCTTTCCGGCCTCAAGATCAACAACAAACCGAATACCCACGCCTGCCGCACCCGCAAGCTCGTCTTGCCGCAAACCTTGTGCCTTTCGTGTAGCGCGAATGATGTTGCCGATTTCGACCGATGTCTGCGAGGTTTTGGTCATGATATATCCCGTTCGGGAAATATTATCGAAAAATACGGCCTATGTCAAACAATATTCCCGCTCGGGAAATTCATTTCGAAATTGCCGTAGAAGTAGCACAAATGGCCCGATCGGGAAAACCAACCGCGCGTTGATGTTAGATCGTAAATAATATGCGCCCGCAACTGACGAAGTTTCCGTAAACCGAAGACGCCGTGAATGGCCAAAGGCCTGTCTGGCGGCCTTACCAGAGCCTCTGAGAGGCATTCTAATTGTTTCATTTGGAATCAGCACCGCAACGGGATCAGAAAAACTTCTTCCGCAGAATTCCATTAAAGATATTAGGGATAATGGTGGCTCAAAAGTGACGCGTCCTGAATTCAATATGCTGCATCAGAGTTGCGGCGATATCAAGACTTTGACGGCGACCTGACAGCAAAGTGACGGCATGATCATCGGCGATGCTGGTGTCCTGATCCAAACAAATCAAAGACTTCTACCCCACCCTACCGTCAGTCCTTTTATCTTGCCCTCCCGAAAATCCCGACAAAGCCCACTCCAAACTTCACGGAACTTCACTTGAACAGACCCGAGAGTGACAAAGCGGTTCCGACAACTTGGCGCTTTTCAATGGGTCCAAAGTAGTGGCTATCAAAAGAATCGCGATGTTTGCCCAGCACAAAATATTCTGTTGAAGAGAGCGCAATACAGCCTTTCCAAACAGGCAAAACCCGATGCATTTTGTCCATGATTTTGGCTTTCGCGACATGTTTTCCGTCGACAAATATATGTGATCCGAAGCGACAAATGATCGATGGACGGAATGCATAAATAGGTTTCAGCAACCACATATCTTGGGGCAAATATCCGCGCGACGATGCATAGATTTGCACCCAATCAACGGGCTTGAGTACAGCAATTTCGCCTATTTTCGGCTGGTGTTTTGCAACAAAATACCACCCAATGGGGACACTTTCAGAGGCATTCCAGATGACCAGCGGCACCGGATTGATAAGTGGTTTCGTTGCAAGAAAGGCGATACCAATGGCGGCCATTGCGAGCATAATTTTTCGATGTTTCGCGGTCATCTCAATACTCCGATGTTGATTGACGACGGCTATTCAGCGACCATTCTTTGAGTTCCTCTTCATGGTAATAAATGCGCCCACCATGCTTGCGAAACTCCGGGCCTGTCCCCATCCAGCGCATGTTATCAAGGGTGCGCTTCTTAAGGCGAAGATAGCTGGCGGCTTCCTCAACGGTGAGAAATGGCGTCTTGGGTGTGTCGATCATTTTGCTTACTCCTGCACCTCTTTGCGATGCTTGGAGTGTCACGCAGTTGCATGGTTTGCGGGAGTGTCGAAAATCAAAATGTGAAATTCGACACCCCTCATAACAGATCGCGATAGCCACCATTCATAAGTTCGATACCTCGCACAACAGCGCGTCTCACCCGGTCTTTGAGAAAGCGGGATTCGTTTGTCCACACATCTTTGACACGCTCCACACCATAAATGACTTGCGCGATTTCACGATAACTTCGGCCCGCTAAATGACCGTCCAAGGCAATGAGGTATGCCTTCAAATGATCGTTCAATTGTGATTGTGGTACGAAATCTTCTAAAGTTTCGCCGTGCATTAATCTATCAAACTGCTCGCTTGCTTGGGCAACACATCTAATCCGATCTGCCCTCTCAACAAGAAATGACACATAAACGGCGTGCATAGTGTCGGTATCACCAGTTACCAATAATTGAGTCTGTCTCGCGCCACGGCCAAGCAATATATGAGCATTTCCAGACAAATCCTGATGCCGCGCCAAGCGACAGG
>JANOXS010000057.1:0-18718 GCA_031418535.1 Hyphomicrobiales bacterium
TGCCAACAGCGCTTTTACCTCGTCCAAATATGGCATGGAGGGGGCGGTGCCCGGTCTGGTCACTGATATCCCTGCTACTGCACTTCCGAAGCGGGCCGCTGCTTCAGGGCTTTCACCCCGAGACAAGGCCGCGGCAAAACCTCCATTGAAAGCGTCACCTGCACCAGTCGTGTCTACAACTTTGCCTGCCTTGAAGATTGGGATGTGTATTGACTGCGACTTATTATGCAATAATGAGCCCTGCCCGCCGAGTGTGATGAGAACTGCGCCCACGCCCTTGCTCAACAAAACATCTGCTGCTCGGCGCGCTGAATTGATATCAGTGACTTCAATGCCCGTGAGCATGGTGGCTTCTGATTCATTGGGTGTGATGTAATCGCACAGCTTGAAAATTGAATCGGGCAATGGCGCTGCGGGGGCAGGATTAAAGATAGTAGCGGTGCCTGCCGCCTTGGCAATTTCGAGAGCTCGGATTGCCGCTGGAATAGGCTGTTCTAGCTGCGTGATAAAAATTGCAGCGTTGCTGATTACCTCAGAATTGGCTTCAACGTCAGCAACACTGATGGTGCCTGCTGCACCGGGCACTACAATGATGGCATTGCTCCCAGTTTTTTCTTCGAGGAAAATATAGGCCGCTCCCGTGGAGTTATTCGGGTCTTGCGGCGCGTGGACGGCAACGCCTTCCTTGGCATACATAGCCAATGCTGCATCACCAAAATTATCTTTGCCGAGCTTTGTAATAAATGTGGTGGGAGCCCCTGCCCGCGCGGCAGCCACAGCTTGATTGGAGCCTTTGCCACCGGGCCCCATGGAAAATGAAGTTCCCAAAAGCGTTTCACCCATGTTGGGCTGCCGGGCCGCACGAAACGCCAAGTCAGCAACATAGATGCCCAAAATAGTTACGCCAGATTTTGTCATTTAATCAAACTTCACATCCGGCGCCACAACGCCCATTTTAAAAATAAAGCAGCCATAAAATCGGCGTTCAGCTGATTGAATAACGCAGAAGGCGTTTTGGGCGCGCTCATAAAAGGCAAACCGTTCAATGCTGGCGAGTTTAATTTTGCCCTTTTCCGCATGATCGATTTCAGCTTGCACTTCTGCGTGCACGTCCAGAAGTTTTGCAGGCTCGCCTACTACTTCCATGCGCAGTGCTGGATCATCGACAAATGAATCGAGTGGCATTTGCGACAACACAGCCCGCGTTACGCGCGCGCAATTGCCATCAATGCGAAGCACGCGGCCATAGGCTGTTTCCATGGCAACAGAGTCCGCTGGAAAATTTGTGTCGCAAATTACAAGCTCGTCACCATGGCCCATGGAGCGCAGGGCATGCAGAACGTCGGCATTTAGAAGAGGGTCGATGGTTTTAAGCATAGTGATCTCCAGTTCATTCGACCCTAACAAATATCTCATGGCAAAGGCAATGCTTCGATTTGTGTTCGTGCGCTTTGTCTGGCAAAAGTGTTGTTGTAATTTTGAATCGGAATGCACATGTCAGAAAATCTCATCCCTCCGCACGGGCTTTTAGCCGACCTTCGAAAGCGACTGGAAAAAACGGGGCGTCCGATTCGCGTGGGGTTGATTGGCTCAGGCGAAATGGGCACCGACATTGTCACCCAATGCAGCCAGATGACTGGCATCACAGTTGCTGCAATTGCTGAAACGCGATCAACAAAAGCCAAAAGCGCTTATGCCATTGGTGGGCGTGATGAAGAAAGTTTTTTTGCAAGCAACAAGAAATCCGAATTTGAGGCAGCAATTGTTGCGGGCAAAGCTGTGGCCACTGAAGACGCGCAGCTGGTGTGTTCGAGTGAACATATCGACGTAATTGTGGATGCCACAGGCAGACCCGCTGTGGGTGCTGAAATTGGCCTTACTGCCATGGAGCACGGCAAACATCTGGTGATGATGAACGTGGAAGCCGACGTGACCATTGGGGCATATTTAAAGCGTGAAGCAAAACGTCTTGGTGTGGTTTACACTTTGGGTGCAGGTGATGAGCCTTCAAGTTGCATGGAACTGGTGAATTTTGTTCAAGGCTTAGGCTATCCCATTGTGGCTGCCGGCAAAGGCAAGAACAATCCCCTCAACATTGCCGCAACTCCTGATGAATATGCCGACGAAGCAAAGCGCCGCAATATGAATGTGCGAATGCTGGTTGAATTCGTCGATGGTTCCAAGACCATGGTGGAGATGGCGGCGATTTCCAATGCCACTGGTTTGGTGCCTGACGTTGCCGGAATGCATGGCCCGGCGGCCACACTCACAGAACTTGAGCATGTGCTGTGCCCAAAAGAAGATGGTGGAATTCTTTCGCGCAAAGGCGTTGTGGATTTCAGCGTGGGCAAAGGGGTGGCACCGGGCGTGTTTGTGATCGCTGAAATGGCGCATCCTAGGGTGCGCGAGCGGATGCATGATTTAAAACTCGGTGCGGGTCCCTATTATCGTTTCTTCCGGCCCTATCATTTGACATCGCTCGAAGTGCCGTTGTCCTGCGCACGTGCAGTGCTGTATGGCGTGCCCGATATGCAGCCGCTTGATGTGCCGACTTCTGAAGTATGTGCTGTTGCGAAAAAAGACTTGAGTGTGGGCGAACGTTTGGACTCGATTGGTGAATATACCTACAGGGCTTGGATTATGACTGTTGGCGACGCTGTGGCAGCCAATGGAGTTCCGTGTGGGCTGATCGAAAATGGCAAAGTGACCAAGGCGATTAAAAAAGGTGAGTTGCTCACCTACGCAAACATCGCCATTGATACATCCGCCAAAATAGTCAGCTTGCGTAAAAAGCAGGACGACGCGTTGCGTCCTCACTAAGCGAGTTCGACATGCCGCGTTACGACTATGCCTCCATGGGGTTTTACACCTTCGATTGTCTCGGTTGGCCCTTCACTGAAGTGCCCGCCGGGGGCGGCACAAACTTTATCGACCAAATTACAATGGCCGTTTCTGGTGCTGGCGGCACCGCTGCTATTGCGGCTGCTAAAATGGGATTGAAGACTCTGGCCGTCACAGGGCTTGGTGAAGATTTGATGGGGGATTGGGTTTCGCAGCGCCTCATCCATTTCGGCGTTGATACGTGGGGCGTGCAACGTAAGCCAAGTTGGAAAACCTCATCTTCGATTGTTACAACCAGAACTGATGGATCGCGGCCTGCCTTACATATGCTGGGGGCTACTCAAGATTTTTATGTAGTTGATGACATGATCCCACGGGTGGTTGACACAAAAGTGTTTCACATTGGTGGTGTGGGTTTTATGACTGCGATGGATTCGGGCCAAAATGCTGTGGTGATGAAAGCCGCAAAAGTTGTAGGTGCTACAACAACAGTGGATGTATTTGCGGCATCGCCCAAAGACATGCAGGCAATTGCGCAGGTTCTTCCGTATACGGATTATTTTATGCCATCCATTGAGGAAGCTGTGGCGCTCACAGGCAAAACCGATCTGGCCGACATTGCAAAAGTTTTTTTAGAGATGGGTGTTCGGGCGTGTGTGTTTACGCTGGGTGGCGACGGCGCTTATTATCACGACCGCGATGGCGTGACGTTCAAAATTCCGGCTTTTGACATAGCAGTGAAATGCACGTGCGGCTGCGGCGATGCCTTTAATGCTGGCTTTGCTGTTGGCTTGGTCAAAGAATTTGACCCTGAAACAACTGTGCGTTTTGCGCAAGCCACGTCAGCCTTAAATGCCACTGGGCTTGGATCGCAAGCGGGTGTGGAAAATTTTGAACAGACTTTGAATTTTATGAATACAACGAAGACGCGGTCCTAATTTTTCTGCGCCGCAATGAGAAATTCAACATTGCCGTCGCCGCCATCCATGGGCGATGGCACTACGCCATAAACGGTCCAATTTTGGGCTTGTAGAAATTCAGTAACTTCATCGCATACGCGGGCGTGAGCGGCTTCATCTTTCACCATGCCGCCGCGGGTAACGCCTTGCCTGCCCACTTCAAATTGCGGCTTGATTAACGCGATCAATTCACAACCCGTTTTCACAAGTTCCAGAGCTTTCGGCAGAGCAATGCGCAAGGGAATGAAGCTCACATCACAGACAATCAGCGCCACATCTTCCGACATATACTCCATTTCTATATCACGGGCATTCAGGCCTTCGTGCAACGTAATGCGCGGGCCTTCCAACATCATTTGGCCGTGGCCCACGTCAATTGCAAACACGTGCTTTGCATCACGCTGCAAGAGCACTTGCGTAAAACCGCCCGTGGATGCGCCAATATCGAGGCAGTCTTTATTTGCGGGGTCGATTTTGAAATGATCCAACGCGAAAACCAGTTTCACCGCTGCTCGCGAGACGTAAGCTTGCGCTTCATCTGTTGTGGTCAGGTTTGCGTCCTGCAAAACCATTTGCGAGGGTTTGCGGGCCGGTTCACCATCCACTAAAACTGTGCCGCGCAAAATAGCATCGCGGGCTCGCGCCCGGCTTGGATAAAGCTGGCGAGCAACAAGGGCTTCATCAAGGCGTTGGCGGATCACTCAACGTCCAGAGGCGTTGTGCCTGTGGGTTTTCCGTTGGCACCCAAGGTGATTTTTTCAATGCGGGCTTCAGCTTCAGCCAACTTGCTTTCGCAGTGTTTGCGCAAGGCTTCGCCGCGCTCATAAATTTTGATTGAATCTTCCAATTCAACTTTGCCTGACTCAAGCTTGGCCACAATCTCCTCGAGCAAGGCCAATGCCTTTTCGAAAGATAAAGTTTTCAATTCAAGTTCTTCGGCCATCAATCTTCCTCGTCTTCTTCATCGTCTTGGTCAGGTTCGCCCATGATGGCAGAGCCATGCATCAACGTTTGCAAATGTATGCCAACACCGCCTGCCAAGCCTTGCAAATCATAACCGCCTTCAAGCACAGATACAATTCTGCCATCGCAATGGGTGTCGGCAATTTCCATCAACTGCAAAGTGGCCCAGGCAAAATCCTCTTCGACGAGTTGCAGCGACCCAAGAGGGTCTCTTATGTGTGCGTCAAAACCGGCAGAGATAATTATGAGATCAGGTTCGAACGCATTGAGGTTTGTGAGAATTTTAGTCAGCATGGCTTCGCGAAATTGTGGTCCCGCATCACCTGCCTTTAAAGGCGCGTTGAAAATGTTGCCAACGCCCGTTTCACTTGCGGCCCCGGAACCGGGATAAAGTGGCATTTGATGAGTGGAGCCATAAAACATATCAGCGTCAGCCCAAAAAATATCTTGCGTGCCATTGCCATGGTGCACATCAAAATCAACCACCGCCACACGTGAGGCTCCGTAAGTGTGGCGCGCATAATAAGCGGCAATCGCGGCTTGGTTAAACAGGCAAAAGCCCATGGCGCGGTTATGTTCAGCATGGTGACCGGGTGGGCGCATGGCCAAAAACGCATTTTGCGCTTCCCGTTTAAAAACAGAATCAACTGCGGCATTGGCGCCACCCACCGCGCGAAGTACTGCGGCAAGTGTGCCTTCCGACATTACTGTATCAGAGTCTAAATATTCAAATCCGGTTTCGGGCGCAGACGACAAAATATGTTGATAGTGCTCTTCAGTATGGGCGCGGATGATATCTTCGGCGCGGCCCAACGGCGCTTCACGGTGCACGATTGATTTGAAGTGTGGCGAGCGCAAAACATCATGCACAGCCCTGATCCGGTCGATGCGTTCGGGGTGGCCGTCTGGCGTTACGTGGGCCATAGAAGCGGGATGAGAAAAAACAAATGTGGACATGGCAGTTGGGTAGCTCAATTTGTGTTCTGATGCTATAGCGGCCTTGATGATTGATGCCACTGAAATTTCAAAAGCCGCGGACCTTATTTTGCAAGGGGGTTTGGTGGCATTTCCAACTGAGACAGTTTACGGTCTGGGTGCTGATGCCACACAAGATCACGCCGTTGCAAAAATCTATGCTGCCAAAGGCCGCCCGCAGTTTAATCCTTTGATTTCTCATGTGCCTGATGTTGAGGCGGCATTTGCTTTGGGTGAATTTTCAGGTGATGCGCTGAAATTGGCGGCACGGTTTTGGCCGGGGCCTTTAACTTTGGTGGTGCCGCGCCGGGCGGATTGTCCGGTGTCTCTGCTGGCCTCCGCTGGCCTTGCCAGTTTGGCATTGCGGGTGCCTGCGCATCCTATCGCCTTAGAATTATTAAGGGCCGTAGCGCGGCCTGTGGTAGCACCCAGTGCAAATCCATCTGGCCGCATTAGCCCGACAACAGCTGATCATGTGCGCGGCGCACTTGATGTTGATATGCTTTTGGATGGTGGGCCTTGTGCAGTGGGCGTTGAGTCCACGGTTGTGAGTTTTATGGATGCCGCGCCAAAACTGTTGCGGGCCGGGGGGTTGGCGCGCGACGTTATTGAAGAAGCGCTGTCACTTCATTTGGAGGAACCTGAAAGCCGTGGGCCTCTCCATTCGCCGGGACAACTAGAAAGCCACTATGCGCCGAACGCTACCTTGCGATTAAATACGGTGTCGCCCGATGTGGGTGAAATTTATGTGGGCTTTGGTTCGCACCTCGGCGACTACACTTTATCAACGCAAGGCGATGTGGTGGAAGCTGCAGCGAATTTATTTCGGCTCCTGCATGAGATTGATGCCACGGGGGCAACACGCATTGCAGTGGCTCCAATTCCGATGATGGGCCTTGGCGAAGCGATCAATGACCGATTAAAAAGAGCAGCGGCACCGCGATGATTTCTGAAACACTGATCCAAAAATTTATCGCAATCGTGGGAGACAGGAATGCGATCACGAGTGTTGCAGACATGGCGCCTTACATGCGCGAGTGGCGCGATCTTTGGCCCGGCACATCGCCCTTAGTTCTGCGGCCTTTGTCCACGGAAGAAGTTTCACAAATTCTCTCGCTTGCAAATGAAACAAACACCGCCGTTGTTCCGCAATCTGGCAACACTGGTTTGGTCGGTGGGCAAATGCCGACGGGCACCGAGGTGCTGTTATCGCTCGACCGCATGACGAAAATTATCGAAGTGGATGCCGCCGACCACACCATCACTGTTGAAGCGGGTGCCATTCTAAAAACCGTGCAAGATGCAGCCGATGCTGTAGATCGCCTGTTTCCGTTAAGCTTGGCTTCGGAAGGTAGCTGCCGCATTGGCGGCAATCTTTCGTCCAACGCGGGCGGGCTGAATGTTCTGGCTTATGGCAATACGCGTGATTTGTGTTTGGGGCTGGAAGTGGTGTTGGCGGATGGTCGCGTGTGGAATGGCCTCAAAAAATTGCGCAAAGACAACACAGGCTATGATCTCAAAAACTTGTTCATCGGCGCAGAAGGCACGTTAGGTGTAATCACCGCTGCGGTGCTTAAACTTTATCCAAAGCCGCGCCGCCACGATACGGCATTCATTGCGGTGCCAACGGTTCAGGCGGCTGTTGATCTTTTGGCCTTGGTCAAATCTGAAAGTGGCAACCGCGTCGTGGCTTTTGAATTAATGCCAGACATTGCCATGAGCTTCACTGTGAAGCACATGGGGGTGACCAACCCTATCGCGTCATCCTCACCATGGTTTGTGCTGACGGAACTTGCCGATGCAGCACCGGGCAATTTTGAAGCGATTTTGGAAATGGCTTTAGAACGTGGCTTGATCACTGACGCAAGCTTGGCGCAATCCGATGCGCAGCGCCAAACGTTGTGGGCCATCCGCGAATTGATGCCAGAATCGCAACGCCATGAAGGTGGCTCGATCAAGCATGACGTGTCGGTTCCGGTTTCGCATATTCCAGCATTCATCGCAGAAGGCGCTGAGGCTGTGCAAAAATTTATGCCGGGTGCGAGGCTGATGTGCTTTGGCCATATGGGCGATGGCAATATGCACTTTAATGTGACGCAACCTGTGGGCATGAACAAACAAGACTTTCTCGACCAATGGCACGATATGAACTGGGCGGTGTTTGACGTTGTGTTAAAGCATGGTGGTTCGATCAGTGCCGAGCATGGCGTTGGCCAACTGAAACGCCAAGACATGCTGCGGGTAAAATCAGCTACCGAACTTGATATGATGCGTGGCATTAAAGCCCTGTTCGACCCAAAAGGCTTGATGAACCCGGGGAAAGTTTTGCCTTAAGTGGTCGCAATTCTTGGCCGAAGTTTTTCAATCAAAAACCAAAAGGCAATGGCCATATTCAGCAGGTTCCACACGATGCCGTGCATGAAGGCCATTTTGTAAGAACCCGTTGTATCAAAGATTACGCCGGACAACCACCCGCCCAGCGCCATGCCCAGAACTGTCATAGTGAGAACGAGGCTGATGCGGGTGCCTGCTTCTTTGGCGGGGAAATGATCGCGCACGATTAATGCATAGCTTGGAACAATACCGCCTTGGGCCAAACCGAACAGGGCTGTGACCAAATATAACGACGTGAGGCCATTGAAGGGAATGTAAAATAGCAGGGCCAAACACTGCAATGTTGAGCCGATGATCAAAGTTCCAATGCCACCAATTTTATCCGCGAGAAAGCCCGACGCTAAACGACTGACCACACCACAGCCCAACATGACTGACAGCATTTGCGCGCCGGCCAAAGGGCCAAAGCCCAAATCACCACAATAGGCAATGATGTGAACCTGCGGCATGGCCATGGCCACACAACAGGCTAAGCCTGCCAACATCAGCAAGCCTTGGGTGTAAAGTGTGCCGTCGGTGGTTTTGGAACTGGTTACTGGACTGATGCGATCAACAGTTGGGGAACGTCTCCGCAACATGAGTGACAATGGCAACATCAGCACCACACATGTGATGCCGATAAAAATGAACGAGGTGCGCCAGCCATAGGATTGAATGGCCCTCGTTAGAATTGGCGGCCAGATGGTTCCGGCGAGATAGTTGCCTGAGGCCACAATGGCCACGGCAATGCCCCGGCGCTTTTGAAACCACAATGACACGTCTGCCACCAGCGGCCCGAATGTGGTGGCGCATCCGAATAGGCCGATGAGGCAGGAAGAGGCCGCAATATAAGACCAGTAATTTGGTGCCAATGCTGCAGCGACGAAACCGATTGCCAACATGACACTGCTGAACATCATGGGAACCATTATGCCAAATTTATCAGCGACCTTGCCCATCAAAACGCCGCCCAAGGCAAAGCCAATCATTGTCATGGTGTAGGGCAAAGAAGCCCCTGCTCGGTCAATGCCAAACTCAGTTTGAATAAACGGCAAAACCACAACGCCCGCCCACAAGCCAATGCCACCAATGGTGGCGAGCGCTATCGAAGCGGCGAGCCTCGTCCACGCATAGCGACTGTCGGGCACATGAAGATCGGTCATGGTTGATATTCTTAGCGCATAGCCTTACATGTTGGCCATGATCAAAACATTTCTGAAGCTGGTGCCAGCTCAATGGCGCAAGAAAACCAACTCTGTTCATGTGCTGCGGTTGCAGGGGGCCATTTCAGCGGGTGGACTGCGCTCTGGCTTGAACGCCAAGGATTTAGAACCGCTGTTGAAGCGGGCGTTTAAAAAAGGGGTGTCTGGCGTGGCTCTTGCCATAAATTGTCCCGGCGGTTCGCCCGTGCAATCAGCTTTGATTGCAGCGCGCATTCAGGCTTTGAGTTTGCATCACAAAATTCCGGTTTATGCCTTCTGTGAAGATGTGGCGGCTTCGGGTGGTTATTGGCTGGCTTGTGCGGCCGACGAAATTTATGCCGACGAAAGTTCTATCATCGGCTCCATTGGGGTTATTGCTTCGGGCTTTGGTTTTGTTGATGCCATCAAAAAGCTGGGCGTGGAGCGACGGGTTTACACCTCCGGCGCGTCTAAGAGCATATTGGACCCATTCAAACCAGAGAAAGCCGAAGACGTGAATCGTCTGCTTCAGCTACAAGAAGACGTGCATGAAGGCTTTAAGGCCCATGTTAAAAATCGTCGCAGTGGCAAACTGAAAGCTGAAGACAGCGAATTATTTACGGGTGCATTTTGGACTGGCAAACGCAGCTTGGAACTGGGGTTAGTTGACGGCATTGGCCATATGTATCCGGTTTTGCAGCATAAATTTGGTGATAAAGTTAAAATCACCGAAATTACAGCGGCAAAGGGCTGGGGCTTAAAGCGGCTTGGGTTTGGCGCGTCTGCCATAGATTTGCCTGAAGCTGCTCTTAACGCTCTTGAAACGCGGGCATTGTGGTCTCGTTTCGGCTTGTGATAGACTACGGATATTCAAGGAGTGTTACTTATGGCTTTTTTCAGAAATGTTGCATTGATGATCGTTGGTGTTATCGCCATGAAAGCGATGAAGCGCGCCATGAAGAACATTGAAGCGCAACAGGTGAAAGCCAAGGTCAACGAGCAGAAACAAGCTCAGGGGGAAATGAAGCGCTTGCGCCTTGACCCCATTACCGGCGCTTATGTTCCTGAAGCGTGACGACAGAAACACGATTAGACAGTGTTTTCCACGCCAGTTCGCGCGAAGAATTAGCCAAGACTTACGATGCGTGGGCTGCCAGCTATGATGCTGACATGCAGAGCCTTGGCTATGTACATCCAGCAGTGATTGCTGGTTTGGTCGGGCGACATATAGCAAAGTCGGCCTGCATTTTGGATGCAGGTGTTGGCACCGGCACCATTGGGCACCTCTTGCACATTCTGGGATATGAAACGCTGATCGGCATAGATATGTCGGATGGCATGTTGGCACAGGCGGCTTCGCGCAAAATTTATACCGAACTGCGCAATCAAGTTTTGGGTGAGCCACTGGATTTTAAAACGGCTTCAATCGATTGCATCGTCTCCACCGGAACATTCACCACGGGTCACGCACCCGTTTCGGCTTTTGATGAATTGGTGCGAATTACGAAGCCGGGCGGACGTTTGATTTTCACCGTCGGCACAACTGTTTGGGACCAACAAGGGTATGCCGAAAAACTGGTGACACTGCCTGTCATGGAAATTGAAACCACTGAGATTTATCACCCTATGCCGCTGTCTAAAACAGAAAGTGGATTTACCGCACGGGCCCATGTTTATCGGCGCTCTTAAAATAAACTTGCATTTGTTGTATATACTGTTAATATACAGATATGATTAACTGGCAACAGGTCAGTGGTTTCGAGTGGGACGAAGGAAACGCTCGAAAAAACACGATTAAGCATGACGTGAGCCAAGCAGAAGCCGAGCAAATGTTTTTCAACGAGCCGCTACTCATTGTTCAAGACACGGCACATAGTTTAGCTGAAAGTAGGCTTCATGCTTTAGGAAAAACCGATACAGGGAGATTGTTGCATGTTACTTTCACCCTGCGGCAGCACATCACTAAAATCAGAATTATCTCAGCGCGGAATATGAGCCGCAAGGAACGATACTATTATGGATCATAAACGAGCTGCGCCAAAGCAGTTTAAAACCGAAGCTGAAGAGCGTCTATTTTGGGAAAATAATGATTCAGTGGCCCATGTGGACTGGCGTAAAGCTGAAAAAATTCGTCTGCCAAATTTAAAGCCAAGTGCAACCGCAATTTCAATCAGGCTTCCAAATGGATTGCTGGACCGCATTAAAATAGCAGCTAATAAACGCGATGTTCCCTATCAATCTTTGATCAAAACATGGCTCGCTGAAAAGCTGGATGGCGCAGGCTCATAACACTGGAATTTTGAGTGTTGACCCACATGGTCATTCAAACTAATTCCACCACATGAGCCTGAATCCGACCAAATCATTTCAAGACCTGATCCTGACGCTGAATAATTATTGGGCCGCACAGGGCTGTGTTATTTTGCAACCTTATGACATGGAAGTGGGCGCAGGCACCTTTCATCCAGCCACCACCTTGCGTTCGGTTGGCCCCAAACATTGGTCAGCGGCTTATGTGCAGCCATCGCGTAGGCCCAAGGACGGCCGCTATGGCGAAAACCCAAATCGCTTGCAGCATTATTATCAATATCAAGTGATTATGAAACCAAGCCCGCCAGATTTGCAGGAACTATATTTAGGCTCGCTCAAAGCTATCGGTATTGATTCATCGGTGCATGATATTCGCTTTGCCGAAGATGATTGGGAAAGCCCGACACTTGGCGCTTGGGGACTTGGCTGGGAAGTCTGGTGCGACGGTATGGAAGTTTCGCAATTCACCTATTTCCAACAAGTCGGCGGCATGGATTGCTCACCCGTTTCTGGCGAGCTGACTTATGGATTAGAGCGCCTCGCCATGTATGTGCAGGGTGTGGATAATGTTTACGATCTCAATTTCAATGGCCTCGAAGGCGAGCGTAAAATTTCTTACGGCGATGTGTTCTTGCAAGCTGAACAAGAGTATTCGCGGTTTAATTTCGAATATGCAGATACTTCTATTTTGCTCCGCCATTTCGAAGATGCCGAAAAAGAATGTGCGGCTCTTTTGAGCGCGGGCCAAAAAGATGGAATGCATGAGCTGGCCCTGCCCGCTTATGATCAATGCATAAAAGCCAGCCATGCCTTTAACTTGCTGGATGCGCGCGGGGTTATTTCTGTGACCGAACGCGCGGCCTATATTGGCCGTGTGCGCGAATTGGCCAAAGCCTGCTGCAATGCCTGGAGCCAGACCGCTGGTGGGAGGGCTGCATAATGCCTGAACTTCTCATCGAACTTTTTTCTGAAGAAATTCCAGCACGGATGCAAGCGCGCGCTGCTGATGATTTGAAAACCATGATCACCAATGGGCTGGTGGATGCGGGCCTCACCTATGAGGGCGCGCAAGCCCACGCTACGCCACGCCGTTTGGTTTTGTCGGTTGAAGGCCTGAATGCCAAAGCCCAAGACACTGTGGAAGAGCGCAAGGGCCCGCGCGTGGATGCGCCCCAACAAGCCATTGATGGGTTTTTGAAATCAACCGGACTCAACCTCGAGCAGCTGACTATTCAGGACGATAAAAAAGGCAAAGCCTATATTGCCATCATCAAAAAATCGGGCCGTGCTGCAACTGATGTGATCGCCGATTTATTGCCCACTGTCATCCGCAATTTCCCATGGCCAAAATCCATGCGCTGGGGTTCCGGCACATTGCGCTGGGTGCGCCCGCTGCAATCCATCATCTGCACCTTTGATGGTGAAGTGGTGCCATTTGAAATTGAAGGCATTCAAAGCGGCAACACCACCATGGGCCACCGCTTTTTGAGTGCAGGCAAAATTGAGGTGCGGCGCTTTGAAGATTATGCCGACGCATTGCACAAAGCCCATGTGATCGTGGATGCCACTGCGCGTCTCGAAACAATCCGCACCGAAGCCAAGAACCTCGCCTTCGCGCAAGGCTTGGACATGATTGAAGATGAGGCACTGTTAAAGGAAGCCGCAGGATTGGTTGAATGGCCCGTGGTACTCATGGGTTCGTTTGATGAAAGCTTCCTCAGCGTGCCGCCTGAAGTGATTATCACCACAATTAAAAACAATCAGAAATGCTTCTGCTTGCGCGATGGCAAAACTGGAAAGCTGGCCAATAAATATCTTTTAGTGGCCAACACCGTGGCCACAGATGGCGGCAAGATTATTATTGCCGGCAACAACAAAGTGATTGCCGCGCGTTTGAGCGATGCCAAATTCTTCTGGGATCAAGACCGCAAAACCAAACTCGAAGATTTACTGCCGAAGCTCGATGGTATTACATTCCACGCAAAATTAGGCAGCCAAGGCGAGCGCATTAAACGCATTGAAGCTCTCGCAGGCGAAATCGCCAAAACCATTGGTGCCGATGTTGAAAAAGCCAAACTGGCAGCACGTTTGTGCAAAGCTGATTTGGTCACCGGCATGGTCGGCGAATTCCCTGAATTGCAAGGTTTGATGGGCCGTTATATCGCTTTGGAACAAGGCCACGATGCTGAAGTGGCTGATGCATTGCATGATCACTACAAGCCGCAAGGACCAAGCGATTCAATTCCGGTTTCCAAAGTGGGCCAAGCTGTGGCGCTGGCAGATAAGCTGGATACGCTCGTCGGCTTCTGGGCCATTGATGAAAAGCCAACAGGCTCAAAAGATCCATACGCGCTGCGCCGTGCCGCGCTTGGGTTAGTCCGAATGACTGAAGAGAATGGTCTAAGACTACCGCTTTTAAACCTTTTGCACTTTGCTTACTCATTGCACATAAATCAAACCAGAAATGCAATTATGTTGTTTACACGCGATCCCAAAACGGAGCGTTGTGTTGTTCCCGATTTTTGGACGAATTCTGGGGCTGTATGGACACAGGACGAGGGTGAGATTTGTGCAGATTTTAGTCTTTGGGTTTTCGAATCCAATCACGAAATTCGCGTTTGGCCTCGCCCATTGATCTCAGACCAAGATCAATTTGCCTTCATGGCAGTGGGAGGCAAGCAAAACACTGAGTATCTAAAAGCGCATTCCTACACACTAGGTGTGAGAGAAAATGTGGTGATCGACCTCCTCTCTTTCTTCGCCGACCGTCTCAAAGTTTATCTCAAGGACCAAGGCGCGCGGCATGATTTGATTGATGCAGTGTTCTCGCTTGGTGGGCAGGATGATTTGTTGATGGTGGTGCGCCGTGTGGATGCACTATCGAACTTCCTCAACACCGATGATGGCAAAAACCTGTTGGCGGGCGTGAAACGTGCTGCCAATATTCTGCGCATTGAAGAAAAGAAAGATGGGAAGAAATATGGGGGCGATGTGAATTCATCGCAGCTCATCAAGGGCGAAGAAAAGGCCTTGCATCAAGCCATCTCCTCGGCCTCAGCCCTCGCACGTAAAGCCGTCGAAGCCGAAGATTTTGAAGTCGCCATGAAGGCGATTTCAAAACTGCGCGCTCCCGTCGATGCGTTTTTCGAACACGTCACAGTCAACGACCCCGACCCCACCTTCCGCGAAAACCGCTTGCGTCTGTTGAACCGTATAAGAGTAGCCACCGCAGAGGTTGCGGATTTTTCGAAAATCGAAGGGTAGCCTAAAATACAATAGCTTTGCCAAAACATGCGTGTAATGCTGGTTTTGCTAGATTTTGGAGTTGTTTACTGTGACGGCCACGCCCTTGTTTGATACGATCAATTCACCTGCTGATCTGCGTCAGTTGAAGTTTGAAGACCTGAGCCAAGTGGCCACGGAGCTGCGGGCTGACTTGATTGAGTCAGTGTCTAAAACAGGTGGGCATTTGGGGGCTGGCCTAGGTGTGGTCGAACTTACAATTGCGCTGCATTATGTTTTCAACACGCCCGACGATCGGCTGGTTTGGGATGTTGGCCACCAAGCCTATCCGCATAAATTGCTGACGGGCCGACGCGCCCGCTTTGGCACTTTGCGCCAAGAAGGCGGCATTTCAGGTTTTACGCGCCGGGCTGAAAGTGAATATGATCCCTTTGGTGCGGCACATTCTTCCACGTCAATTTCCGCTGGCCTTGGCATGGCCGTGGCGCGAGATCTGAAAGGCGAAACACGCAATGTGATTGCAGTGATTGGTGATGGCGCCATGTCGGCTGGCATGGCCTTCGAAGCGCTGAACAATACTGGTGCACTTGATGCCCGGATGATTGTCATCCTCAACGACAATGACATGTCGATTGCGCCTCCATCAGGGGCGCTCAGCACCTATCTTGCAAAGCTTGCCACGGGAAAAACCTATCACGATGCGCGCAGCGTCGGCAAAAAATTGACGTCTTATTTGGGCAAGAAAGTTGATGCCGCGATTAGCCGCGCAGTAGGCCACGCGCGGGGCTATGTGACGGGCGGAACATTATTTGAAGAGCTTGGATTCTATCATATTGGCCCCATTGATGGTCATGATTTTAATGCGTTGATCCCAATTCTGCGCAATGTTCGCGACAATGCCAAAGGGCCAGTGCTGATCCATGTGATTACCAAAAAAGGCAAAGGCTATGCACCTGCCGAAGCTGCCGCCGATAATTATCATGGCGTCAATAAATTCAATGTTCTGACGGGAGAGCAAACCAAGGCGCTGTCCAATGCCCCGTCATACACCAAAATTTTTGGTCAAACTCTGGTGCAGGAAGCACGACTTGATGATCGCATCGTCGCTGTCACAGCGGCCATGCCAGCTGGCACGGGGCTTGATCTCTTCGGAGAAGTTTTTCCGTCGCGGCTGTTTGATGTAGGGATCGCTGAGCAACACGCGGTCACATTCTGCGCAGGGCTCGCCACCGAAGGCATGAAACCCTTCGTCGCAATTTACTCGTCGTTTCTGCAGCGTGGTTACGATCAAATTGTTCATGATGTGGCCATTCAAAAATTGCCAGTGCGCTTTCCGATTGATCGGGCTGGTTTTGTAGGCGCTGATGGTCCCACCCATTGCGGAGCCTTTGATGTGGGTTTCCTTGCGGCACTGCCAAACTTTGTTGTGATGGCCGCTTCCGACGAAGCAGAACTGAAACACATGGTGCGCACTGCAGCTGAATTTGATGAAGGCCCCATTTCATTCCGTTATCCACGTGGTGATGGTGTGGGGGTGGATTTACCGGAGCGCGGCTCAATTTTAGAAATTGGACGTGGCCGTATTCTGAAAGAAGGCAACAAAATTGCTTTGCTTTCATTCGGCACACGCTTGGCGGATTGCCTTTTGGCGGCTCAAGAACTTGATGCGGCTGGTCTCAGCACAACCGTTGCCGATGCACGATTTGCCAAACCCCTTGATGAAGCGATGATCCGGCGCCTTGCTAAAAACCACGAAATTTTAATCATTGTGGAAGAAGGTGCTGCTGGTGGCTTTGGTGCCCAAGTTCTGCATTTCATGGCGAGAGATGGTCTGCTGGACATTGGGTTGAAAATAAGGTCACTTACTTTACCCGATGAATTTACCGAGCAAGCTAAACCGGAAGTGATGTATGCCAAAGCAGGGTTGGACCATAAAGGTATAGTTGCAACTGCAGTGTCGGCGCTTGGTGCTCAAACTAAAATACTAAAATCGCGGGCTTGAATTTAACGAGGGACACATAAATGCGTATTGATGCAATTTCAATTGGCCGCAATCCACCTAAAGAAATCAACGTCATTGTTGAAGTGCCTGTTGGCGGCGAACCCATAAAGTATGAAATGGACAAAGAAGCGGGCACCTTGGTGGTGGATCGCTTTCTGTATACGTCCATGCGTTACCCTGGCAATTATGGCTTCATTCCGCACACACTATCAGGCGATGGTGACCCTGTTGATGTGCTGATTGCCAATCAGCGCGGCATTATTCCGGGTGCGGTTATTGCGTGCCGCCCGGTTGGTGTTTTAAAAATGCAGGATGAAGCAGGCGGCGACGAAAAAATTATCGCAGTGCCGGTGCCGCGCCTCACGCGGCGTTATGAAAATGTTCACAATTACCGCGACTTACCAGATATCACGATTCAGCAGATCGAACATTTCTTTCAACACTACAAGGACTTAGAACCCAACAAGTGGGTGAAAGTTCTGGGCTGGGGCAATGCCATTGAAGCCGAGCAGATGATCTTGGAAGGCATTGAGCGGGCGAAGAATCAGAAATAATTACTTCGCGCCCAATTCTTCTTTCAACATTTCCAGCTCTAACCATTTTTCTTCAGCATCCGACAACTCCGTTGCCGCGGCAGCATGACGGGTGCTGGTTTTTTCGAATTTTTTGAAGTCTTTGGTGAAAAGAGTGGCATCGGCCAACACGACTTCGAGTTTGTGAAGCTCTGCTTTCAGGGCTTCCATTTTTGTGGGTAAATTATCAAGCGCGTGTTTTTCTTTGAAGGTGAATTTGCGTTTGACGGGTGCTGCCACCATGGGCGTTGCTGGCTCGTTACGTTCTTTGGCTTCTTCTTTGATCTTGCGGGCTTCAACGCCCTGCCCGCGTTGGGCCAACATGTCGGTATATCCGCCGGCATATTCCTGCCAGTTGCCATCGCCTTCATACATCAAAACAGAAGTTGCAACGCGGTCCAAAAAATCACGGTCGTGGCTGACCAACAAAATTGTGCCCTTATAGTCGGCGAGCATTTCTTGCAACAGGTCCAGCGTTTCCAAATCAAGATCATTGGTGGGTTCGTCGAGGATCAGGAAGTTTGACGGCTTGGCGAGTTCTCGCGCCAAAATTAATCGTGCGCGTTCACCACCAGAGAGAACCGACACTGGCGTTCTTGCCTGCTCAGGCTTAAACAGAAAATCGCGCATATAGCCCACCACATGTTTGGTTTCACCATTGATGGTGACGGATTGACCACGGCCTGCGGTGATCACATCTGCCAGCAGCATTGTGGGATCAAGACTGGCGCGACTCTGGTCGAGGGCCACTATTTGCAAATTTGTGCCGAGCTTAATCGAACCTGAATCGGGTTCAAGTTGACCCGTGATCAATTTGATCAATGTGGTTTTGCCAGCGCCATTGGGGCCGACGATACCGAGGCGATCACCACGCAACAAAAGCAAATCAAGATTTTTGACAATGTCACGCTCATCAAACGCAATCGATATTTTCTTTGCTTCAGCCACTAACTTGCCAGAGAGATCTCCGCTCGACGCCGACAATTTCACATTGCCTTGGGAGCCGACAAATTCGCGGCGTTCACCGCGCAACGTGGAAAGCAGACCTACGCGCCGCACATTGCGCTTGCGCCGTGCAGTCACGCCATAGCGCATCCAATGTTCTTCGGTTGCAATGCGAGCTGCCAATTTATGTTGCTCAATTTGTTCTTCTTCTAAAACCTGATCGCGCCATTCTTCAAAAAATTCAAAGCCACGATTCATGCGTTTGGCAGCGCCACGGTCCAGCCAGATGGTGCGGTTCGACAAGGCCTCTAAAAAGCGACGGTCATGGCTAATCAGAATAAAAGCTGAGCGCAG